>CANGRP010000300.1 GCA_947456005.1 Caulobacteraceae bacterium | reverse complement strand
GCACCCTGCGCCTGTCCCTGAAGGCCCACCCTTGCGCCTTCCTGCGCGAAGAGCTGGCCCGGCGGGGCGCGAAGCCGGCGGCGGATCTGGCGCGGATGCGCGACGGGCGGCGCGTCGCCGTGGCCGGCCTGGTCCTGGTGCGCCAGAGGCCCGGGACGGCGAAGGGCGTGGTCTTCATGACCCTGGAGGACGAGACCGGCCCGGCCAACATCATCGTCTGGAAGGACGTCTTCGAGGCCCATCGCCCGGCGGTCATGCGCGCGGGCCTGGTGCTGGTGGAGGGCCGGCTGCAGGTGGCCGGCCAGATCGTCCACCTGGTGGCCGAGCGGATCACCGACCTGTCCTTCCTGGCCGCCGCCCTGAGGACGGACGAACCCGGCGAAGCCCCACCCGCCGGCGGCGGACGGCTGGTGGCCAGCCGGGACTTCCATTGAACGAATATCGCCAGCCCATGACCCGGAATTCGGATCGAAAGACAAGGCCGATGCACCCGCCGGGACGGAGAAGGGCGAGCCCAGAAATGACTGACCCCGGGAGCATGCCAAACGGCAGAGGCCGACCCGGGGTATACAGCGGGAGTTTAGGCCGCCCGGACGGGAACGCCAAGTGAACTCTTTGCGTAACCCAGCGATCAACGCGAGTCTGGAAGAGGTCCTGACGCGCGATCGCCTTGAGAAATACCTGGAGGCCGCCTCAGGCGATCTGGATCACGCACTCTCCCTCTACGAGCGAAATTCCCGGATCGCCGAAGCCTTCTACACCCCGCTGCAGACTTTGGAGATCTGTCTCCGAAACAGGATTCATCGAAACCTATCCCTCGCTTACGGTTCCAGGTGGTTCGAGGCGAATTCAGTTCCCCTGCAATCAGATGTCCGCCGGGATATCGAGCGCGCCAAGGCCGCCATTCTGCAATCCCGAAAGCTCATAACGACAGGACGTGTTGTCGCTGAACTCAACTTCGGCTCCTGGGTCAGCCTGTTGGGGCCGCGATACGACGCCACCCTTTGGAGAACGAGCCTCTTCAGCGCTTTTCGCGAGACGGGCAGGAACATGAGGCGGGATCGGGTTCATCGGCGCTTGAACGCCCTGCGCCGGCTCAGGAATCGAATTGCGCACCACGAACCGATCTTCCACCGCGATCTCGAGACCGACCATGCCGAAGTGATCGAGGCGATCCGTTGGATGTCTGCGGACACGGCAGACTGGGCCATGCTCACAAGCCGCTTCCCCGAAGTCTTCCGGGCGGGCTGACGCACGAACTTCAGGCCCGGAAGGCCCCGCCCTTGACGACCGTCCGGCCCTGCGGCGAAGTCGGGGCGACAGGGAGACACGCCATGACCAAGATGCTCGCCCGGGCCGCTGCGGTCGCCATTCTGCTGTTGGCCGGGGTCGCCGCGGCCGAACCCGCCCGGGTGAAGGTGGAGACCGGGGTCCTGGCCGGCGAAGCCAGGGACGGCGTCGGCGTCTGGCGCAACATCCCCTACGCCGCCCCGCCCGTGGGTGAACGCCGCTGGGCCCCGCCCGCCCGGGCCGCGGCCTGGAGCGGCGAGCGGGACGCCACCCGGAACGGCCCCTCCTGCGTGCAGAAGATGAACGCCGACGGAACGCCCAACGGCGGCGGCGCCAACGGACCCATGAGCGAGGACTGCCTGCAGCTGAACGTCTTCGCCCCGGTTCAGGCCCGCAAGGCGCCGGTCATGGTCTGGATCCATGGCGGCAGCCACCGGGAGGGGGCGGGCTGGATCTACGACAGCTCGGCCTTCGCCCGGCAGGGGATCGTGGTGGTGACGATCAACTACCGGCTGGGGCCGCTGGGCTATTTCGCCCATCCCGCCCTGACCGCCGGCGCCCGGAAGGACGAGCCCCTGGGCAACTACGGCCTGATGGACCAGATCGCCGCCCTGCAGTGGGTGAAGCGCAACATCGCCGCCTTCGGGGGCGACCCGCGGCAGGTGACGGTGTTCGGCGAGAGCGCCGGTGGCATGAGCACCCTGGCCCTGCTGGCGACGCCGGCCGCGAAGGGTCTCTACGCCCGCGCCATCGTCCAGTCCGGCGGCGGTTGGTTCGCGCCGACGACCCTAGCCGCAAGGGCTGAGGCCGGGGAGAAGGCCCTGGCGGCCCTGGGCCACGCCAAGGCCTCCGCCACCGACCTGCGGGCCCTGCCGGCAGAGCGCCTGGTGGCCGGCGTCGGCGGAAGCTTCGGCCCCTTCCCGGACGGCCGCCTCCTGAAGGAGACCCCCAGCCAGGCCTTCGCCGCCGGACGGGCCGCCGACGCGCCGCTGATCATCGGCTGGAACTCGGGCGAGGACTCCCTGATGGGCCCCTGGCGGCCGGAGATGATCAACGCCGTGCCCGCGGAGGCCCGGACGGTCTACGCCGCCGAGGCCGCCAGGAGCGACCAAGCCCTGGCCCGCGCCGTCTTCACCGACCGGGCCATGGGCGCCCCGGCCCGCTGGATCGCCCGCCAGGCCGCCTCGGGCGCCCCGGCCTGGCTCTACCACTTCTCCTACGTGGGAACCCGGTTCCGGCCCTTCACCGACCGCGCCGCCCACGCCGCCGAGATCCAGTACGTCTTCCAGTACTGGGGCCGGCGGACGCCCATGTCGGCGGTGTCGGAAGAGGACCGGGCCATGGCCTTGCTGATGAACAGCTGCTGGGTCGCCTTCGCGAAGACCGGCCGCCCGGACTGCCCCGGCGGCCAGGCCTGGCCCGCCTATTCGCGGGATGCGGACACCCTGCTGGAGTTCGGCCGCGAGACCAGCCTGAGGACTGGCTTCCAGGCGGGTCGCCTGAACTTCCAGGAACAGCAGCGCCCGCCCGGCCTCGCCCTGCCCTGACGCCGCCTCGATGGCGCTAGGGGGTTCAACAGCGGTTCAACCGGGCTCTTGAAGCCTCAGACCCCCTCCGCCCAGGCCTTGATCAGCTGGTGGGCGATGGCCATCGGTTGGGGGCAGAAGGTGTCGGGCAGTTCGCCGGCCAGTAGCAGCTTGGCTTCGGCGCGGGTGAACCAGCGGATCTCGTCCAGCTCGGTCTG
>CANGRP010000299.1 GCA_947456005.1 Caulobacteraceae bacterium | reverse complement strand
TGTTCCAGCGCCCGTAGCGATCCCGACACTGGGCGGTGACCACGGCGTTCGGGCCGTAGCCGGTTGTCGAGACATTCCGGCAACTGTCCCAGTAGTCTCCCGGGGGGGGTTGCGCGCCCCGTTCCTGGGAAATTGCGGCCCCGCCGGAAAGCCCGAGTATCAGCGTGACGGCGGCGACAAGGCCTGGCAGGCGAAGCATGGCGTTTCTCCCTTTGCGGCGCGACGCCCTCCGCCCGCCGGGCGACATCCTTGATCGCCACGGTGACAGACGCAAGACCGAGCGCCCCTTGCTCCGCGGTGGAGGCGCTGCTAAACGAGCCGGCTCCGGAGAACCGGGCCCGCAAGGGCCCTTCGCCGGCGCGTCCGCGCCCCCCGGGGGCGGAGCACAGGAGTGTAGCTCAGCTGGTAGAGCATCGGTCTCCAAAACCGAGGGCCGGGGGTTCGAGTCCCTCCACTCCTGCCACGGGCTGACTATGTAAGACTCCGGATCCGGCGGTTCGGGTTCGGGAAAAGAGAGTTTCAGGAACGGCCATGGCCAGGAAAAAGGGCTCGAAGCCTCAGGCGATGAAGGAACGGGCGGCGCGCACTGCGGCCGCCGTGGCCCCATCGTCCGCCCTGGCCACCGGGGACTCGCCGAAGAAGCGCGTCGGCCTGCTCCAGTTCCTGCGTGAGGTCCGCGCCGAGGGCCGCAAGATCACCTGGACCACGATGCGGGAGACCTGGATCACATCGGTCTTCGTGGGCATCATGGTGGTCGTCGCCGCCCTCTTCCTCCAGCTCGTGGACCTGATCCTCGGCTGGAGCCTCTCCTTCATTCTGAATTTCGCCAACGGGGGTTGAGCCTGCCATGAACGCCGAAGCGGCCGTCGCGGCCAATCCGCGCCACAAGTGGTACATCGTCCACGCCTATTCCAACTTCGAGAAGAAGGTGGCGGAGGCCATCCGCGAGCAGGCTCGGGCCCAGGGTCTCGAGGACAGGTTCTCGGACATTCTGGTGCCCACCGAGGACGTGGTGGAGGTTCGTCGGGGCCGGAAGGTCAACGCCGAGCGGAAGTTCTTCCCGGGCTACGTCCTGGTGAAGATGGAGCTCACCGACGAGGCCTATCACCTCATCAAGAACACCCCGAAGGTCACGGGCTTCCTGGGCAGCCAGAACAAGCCCCAGCCGGTTTCCGAGCGCGAGGTCGCCCGGATCATCGGCGCCATCGAGGAGGGCGTGGAGCGGCCGAAGCCGACCATCACCTTCGAGATCGGCGAGACTGTGCGGGTCACGGACGGCCCCTTCGCCAGCTTCAACGGCTCGGTGGAACAGGTCGACGAGGATCGCGCCCGCCTGCGCGTGACGGTGTCCATCTTCGGACGCGCCACGCCGGTCGAGCTCGAATACGGCCAGGTCGAGAAAGTCGCCTGACCGACAACCGTCCCCGGGCTTCGGGCCGGGGACTTCAAATCCGTGGGAGGGGAGGCCAGTCTGACCCCGCACCACGGCTCAACAGACCGGGCGTCCGGTCAAAGAGGAGAAGATGGCCAAGAAGATTCTGGGCTACATCAAATTGCAGGTGCCCGCCGGCGCCGCCACCCCTTCGCCGCCCATCGGGCCGGCCCTGGGCCAGCGCGGCGTGAACATCATGGGCTTCTGCAAGGAGTTCAACGCCCGCACCGAGAAGGAAGTCAAAGGCACGCCCCTGCCGACGGTGATCACCGTCTACCAGGACAAGTCCTTTACCTTCATCACCAAGACGCCCCCGGCGACGCACTTCATCAAGGAGGCCCTGGGCCTGAAGTCCGGCTCCAAGGCGCCGGGCCGCGACGTGGCCGGCAGCATTTCCCGCGCCCAGCTGCGGGATATCGCCGAGAAGAAGATGAAGGACCTGAACGCCGTCGATATCGAGGCGGCCGCACGCATCATCGAGGGCTCCGCCCGCTCGATGGGCCTCACCATCGTGGAGGGCTGACGCATGACCCGGCAAACCAAGCGCATCAAGGCCTGGACCGGCGACCGCCTGGCCGCCCATCCCGTCGGCGACGCCATCCGCCTCGTCAAGGAAAACGCCAAGGCCAAGTTCGACGAGTCCATCGAGATCGCCGTGAATCTGGGCGTTGATCCCCGCCACGCCGACCAGCAGGTCCGCGGCGTGGTCAACCTGCCCTCGGGCACCGGCCGCGACGTCCGCGTCGCCGTCATCGCCCGCGACGCCAAGGCCGACGAGGCCAAGGCCGCCGGGGCCGAAATCGTCGGCGCCGAGGAACTGGTCGAGCGGATCCAGGGCGGCTTCATGGAGTTCGACCGGGTGATCGCCACCCCGGACATGATGGCCCTGGTCGGTCGTCTGGGTAAGGTGCTGGGCCCGCGCGGCCTGATGCCGAACCCCCGAGTCGGCACCGTGACGCCCAATGTCGGCCAGGCCGTCAAGGACGCCAAGGGCGGGGCCATCGAGTTCCGCACCGAGAAGACCGGCATCATCCACGCCGGCATCGGCAAGGCCAGCTTCACCGACGAGCAGATCGCCGCCAATGTGCGCGCCCTGGTCGATGCGTTGAACAGGGCCAAGCCCTCCGGCGCCAAGGGCACCTACATCAAGAAGATCAGCCTTTCCTCCACCATGGGGCCTGGCTTTCGGATCGACGCCGGGTCGATCAGCGCCTGAGGCGTCGGACCCGACGGAAGGATTGGGGCGCGGGGGGCAACTCCCGCGCCCTTTCACTTGTAGGGCGAAACAGCAGGATGGCTGGCGCCCGGGATACCGGTTAGATCGCGGCATGGCCCTGAAGGTTACCCTCGAGTCCGCAAGGGACAGGCGCGAGATCATTGCGAACCTGTTCCAGTTCTACGTCCACGATTTCACCGAATTCTGGGAGACGCGCCGGGTTGAGCTTTCCGAGGACGGCCGGTTTCCACCCTATCCCTGGCTGGACGCCTTCTGGGAGGACTCGGACCGGGAGGCGCTTCTTGTCCGGGCCGATGGGGCGATGGCGGGCTTTGTTCTGATCAACCGCTTCAGCCACGCCGGCCTGACCTGCGACTACGCCATGGCCGAGTTCTTTGTGGCGCGT
>CANGRP010000298.1 GCA_947456005.1 Caulobacteraceae bacterium | reverse complement strand
GGCTGGACGGCCCCGGCGCAGACGGCGAGCGGCCGCGCTTTGCCCGCATCGAGGACGCCCTCGCCTTCCTGGAGGCCCGCCGCGACGACCCCCGCCTGGCCGGCGTGCTGGCCCGCGCCATCGTCGGCGACCCTGAGACCGTGCGCCGGGGTTTGGAGGCCAAGGCCGAGGCGACCGGGGCGGACGAGCTGTTCGTCATGGCCGTGGGTCCGGACCTTGAGAGCCGCGTGCGGTCGCTGGAGCTGATCAAAGGCGGGTGAGGCCGATGGGGCCGCCTTCCCAGGGAGTTTCCATGAAAGCCAAGATCAGCCTGGTCACCCTGGGGGTGCGCGACTTCGGGCGCGCCTTTGCCTTTTATCGCGACGGCCTGGGTTTCGAAGCGCACCATTTCACCGAGGGCGATGACTTCTGCATGTTCCGGATGGAAGGGAGCTGGCTCGCCCTCTTTCCGCACGACCAGCTTGCCGCTGATACGGGCGTCGAGGACGATGGGCGCGCGCCGGGCGGCTTCACTCTGGCGCACAATGTCGGTTCGCCGCAGGAGGTTGACGCCGTCTTCGCGCAGGCGGTCGCGGCTGGAGCCAGGGCGATGAAGGCGCCTCAGAAGACCTTCTGGGGCGGCTATGCCGGCTACTTCGCCGATCCTGACGGCTGCCTCTGGGAGGTGGCCCACAATCCCTTCACCGACTTGACCTGAGCCAACGCCCGCACGCAGACTCAGTCTTTGGGGAGGCGCTCCATGGCGCCAGGGCTTCGGAGAGGCGGCCCTGAAGCGGGCTCCGCTCTTCGAGTTCACACCCGCGATCTCGAAGGGCCGGGCTGTCATGGAGACGGTCCAGATCCCGATCACCTTCAAGCTCAACTGATCCCTTCCCAAGAGCGACCCCGGGGATGGGGGCGGAGGTCGCGGAGACGACCGGGGCCGACGAGCTGTTCGTCATGGCCGTGGGGCCGGACCTGGAGAGCCGGGTGCGGTCGCTGGAGTTGATCAAGGGCGCATAAGGACGTCGGCCGCGACGGATAACGCCGACAAAGACGTTTGAACGGACCAGGGGGCCGTATAACGGGAGTCCTGAGGACTGGCCGGCGTCGGCCCCAGCCCCCCGGAGACCCGGCATGAGCCGTTCCGCATCGCTGACCCTTTCAGACCCTGGCCGGACCTACACCTATCAGGCGAACGGGACATCTCTGACCCAGACCCGTTCCATTGATTTCAACGTCTATTCGCCGGACACGCCGGGGACCTATCCGGTGGTGTTCTGGAGCCACGGACATCTCGGCGGGGCCGATACGAGCCTCGCCCGAGGGTGGGCGGACGCGGGCTACATCGTGATCATGCCGATCCACTTGGACAGTGCGTTGAACCCGCAGCAGGGTGGCCTGACCCAGGACCGGTTTCCGCTCGACGACCCGCAGTGGTCCGCGCAGCGGGTCCAGGACATGGTCTTCGCCTTCAACGCAGCGGCCCAGCTGGTCCAGGCGCTTGGCGGAGGGTATTCGGGCGACGTTACCGAGGCGACCATCGCCGGTCACAGCCAGGGCGCCTTCACCGCCGCCCTGCTGGTCGGAGCCGAGAGCGGAAACGCCGCCTTCGCCAGGCTGGCCGACCCCAGGTTCAAGCAGGCGGTCCTGGTGTCTCCCCAAGGAGCGACCGATCCGAAGGCCTGGCATGGCTTCTACCTGAGCTCCCCGACCGATCACTCCTGGAAGAACATCGTTGTTCCCATGCTGGTCATCACCGGCACGGCGGATAACGGCACGGACGGGCAGACCTACCTGGACAGGCTTGAGGCCTTCGACAACGGACCCGGTCTGTCGCGGCACGCCATCGTGATCGCAGGTGCGAGCCATGTCCAACTCGGAGGCTCTGATCCCGAGGTCCGATCAGAGGTTCTGGCTGCGGCGACGACCTTCTCGAACGCCTACGCGCGGAACCAGCCGAGCGCCCTCGCCAGTCTGCTGGACCTGTCGGGCTACGCCGCCGCCAATCCCCTGGTCAGGGATATCTTCGAGAGGGCCGGGACCCTCGCCGGAGGCGCTTCCAATGGCGGCGGCCGGCTATCCGGCGGATCGGGCGCCGATACCCTGTCGGGGCTCTCGACTGACGATCAGGTGTTTGGCAATGGCGGCGCGGACTCCCTTCTCGGCGGGTTGGGCGCGGATACCGTGTTCAGCGGCGATGGCGCGGATACGATCCTCGAGGCTTCAGGCGCGAACTACCTGCGTGGCGACGCTGGTGATGACTCGGTCTCCGGCGGGACGGGCTTCGACGACATCAACGGCAATATGGGCAATGACACCCTTCGCGGGAATGACGGCGAGGACTGGGTGGTCGGAGGCAGGGACAACGACCTGATCTTCGGCGACGCCGCCTTCGACATTGTCTACGGCAATATGGGCAATGACACCGTCGATGGCGGCGCCGGAAACGACTGGGTGCGGGGCGGCCAGGGCGACGATTCCGTCCAGGGCGGGGCCGGCGATGATTGGGTCTGGGGCGACCGGGGGAACGATACGATCAGCGGCGGCGCGGGCGCCGACCTGTTCTACAGCTTCGCTGGCGCCGGCATCGACCGGATCGCGGACTTCAGCTTCGCCGAGGGCGACCGGCTGAAGCTGGAGGGGGCCCCGTCGCGCTCGGTGAGCCAGGTGGGCGCGGACGTCGTCGTCGATATGGGCAATGGAGATCAGGTCATCCTTGTGGGCGTCACCCTGGCCAGCCTGGGAAGCGGCTGGATCACCTGAGCGGAAACGCTGTTGACCCCCTCAGTCAGCTTCGCTGACAGCTCCTCCTTGGGGGAGAATGGGCACTGTGTCAGACCGCCACCGTCGCCGCAGGGCGGGCGCGCATGGCGGCCATCCAGCGGGTGACGCCGGTCAGCTCCGCCGGGATCTCCAGCTTGATCATCCGGGTGAAGTCGATGCCGATGAAGGCGACGATGTCGGCGATGGTGAGGCGCTCGCCCGCCAGCCATTCGTGGTCCTGCAGCTGGCGGTCGAGGACCTTCAGGCCCCGCAGGCCGGCGGTTCGGTTGGCCTCGGCGACGGCGGGGTCCTGG
>CANGRP010000297.1 GCA_947456005.1 Caulobacteraceae bacterium | reverse complement strand
GGAGCGGGTCGCCCGGGCGCGGGGCCCCTCGGGGCATTTCCAGCTGGCCAGCGGCCGCGGCGTCTGGCTGGAGGAGACCGATCCCCTGGCCCGCGAGGCCTGGCTGGCCGTGGGCGAACTGGGCGGGGGCGGCCGCGCGGACCGGATCCTGCTGGCCGCGCCCCTCGACCCGGCGCAGATTCCGGCCCTGTTCGACGCCGACATCATCCGCGAGGCCCGGATCGAGCCCGGCCCCTCGGGCCGCCTGCGCGCCGTGCGGATCGAGCGCCTGGGCCGGCTGGTGCTGAAGGAGACCCTGGACGAGGCGCCCTCCGGCGACCTGATCCGCGCCGCCCTCCTGGACCAGGTCCGTGCGGAGGGGCTGGCGTCGCTGGCCTGGGGGGAGGCGGGTCGCAGCCTGCGGGCCCGGGTCGCCTTCCTTGCGGGATTGGGGGAAGCCGACCTGCCGGATATGGGGGACGAGGCTCTAGCCAGGGACCTGGAGGACTGGCTGGGTCCGGCGCTGAACGGCTTGCGGGGCCTGGAGGACCTGCCGTGCGCCCGCCTCGACGCCGCCCTGGCCGGACGACTGGACTACGCCGCCCAGAGACGCCTGGACGCCCTGGCGCCCGCCCGCTGGACGGCGCCGACGGGCAACAGCTTCGCGATCGACTACGCGGCGCCGGGTGGGCCGCGGGTGGAGGTGCGGGTGCAGGAGGTGTTTGGCTTGGGGGTCCATCCCGCCGTGGCGAACGGCCGGGCGCCCCTGACTCTGGCGCTGACCTCGCCGGCGCACCGGCCCATCCAGACCACCCGCGACCTGCCGGGCTTCTGGCGCGGGTCCTGGCGCGAGGTGCGGGCCGAGATGCGGGGCCGCTATCCCCGCCATGTCTGGCCGGAGGATCCCGCCTCGGCGGCCCCGACCTCCCGGGCCAAACCGCGAGGAACCTGAGGAAGATCAGGCTGTTACGGCGTAGATCATGATGCCGGCCGCCACCGAAAGGTTGAGGCTGTCGGCCCTGCCGCGCATGGGGATCTTGACGTTGACGTCGCAGAGGGCGGCCATGTCGGGAGGCAGGCCCTGCTGCTCATTGCCGAGCAGGACCAGGGTCGGGCGGCGGTAGGCGGCCTCGGCGTGGGAGACGGTGGCGGACAGGAGGGTTCCCACCACCGAGCCCGGCCAGCGGGCTCGCCAGGCGGCGAACGCGCCCTCGCCTGCGCAGACGATGGGCAGGGCGAAGATGGAGCCCATGGTGGCCCGCACGGCCTCCACGGAATAGGGGTCGCAGCACTCGCCCACCAGGATCACCGCCCCGCAGCCGGCGGCGTCCGCGGTGCGGATCACCGTGCCCAGATTCCCCGGGTCGCGCACCCGGTGCAGGGCGACCCAGCCTGATGCGGCGGAGGGGTCGAGGGCTTCGAGGTCGGTGAAGGCCTGGCGGAAGACGCCGATCACCGCCTGCGGATTGTCGCGCCGGGAGACCTTGGCGAGGATGTCCCGGGTGACCTCCACGGCCTGGCCGCCCGCGCCCAGGGTCGCCTTGACGGCGCGCTCGAGCAGGGGGTGTCCCGCAGCTTCGGGCCCGTGGAGGAGGATCTCTGGAAAGCGACCGAGTTCAAGGGCTTCAATGACAAACTTCAAGCCTTCTGCGACGAACTGACCCGTCTCGTCCCGGGCCTTGCGCTGGTGCAGGGCGCGGACCGCCTTGACCAGGGGATTGGTCAGGGAAGTGACCTGGCGGGGCGCAGCCGTCATGCGGTCCAGCGGGCGTAGAAGCTCATGCCGATCTCACGCTGGCGGGCGCTCTCCACCAGGACGAGCTCGCCCCAGGCGATATCGCCGCCGCGCCCCTCCAGCCGGTCGGCCAGCAGGCCCGCCAGGGCGGCGCCCGAAATGCGCTCGGCATAGGCGTTGAGCAGGAGGAAGCGGGCGTCAGGGCTCAGAAGCTCGGCGCACATCCCGGCCAGGTCGGGCAGGTCGTCGAACAAGCGCCAGACCTCGCCGTCCGGACCGCGACCGTATTTGGGCGGGTCGAGGATGACGGCGTCATACTTGACGCCCCGGCGGATCTCGCGCTGGACGTATTTGCGGGCGTCCTCGCAGATCCAGCGGATGGGGCGGTCCTCCAGGCCGGAGAGGGCGGCGTTCTCGCGCGCCCAGCCGATGGCCTTGCGGGAGGCGTCCACATGGGTGACCTGGGCCCCTGCGGCCGCGCAGACCAGGCTCGCCACACCGGTATAGCCGAAGAGATTCAGGATGTTGAGCGGACGTCCTGCGCTTCGGACATTCTGGTCCAGCCAGGCCCAGTTCGCCGCCTGCTCGGGGAAGAAGGCCAGGTGGCGGAAGGGCGTGAACCGGCCGTGGAAGCGCACCGCGCCCCACCCGGAAACCCAGGGCTCGATCGGCGCCTCCCGGAAGCGCCAGCGGCCGCTGTCCTCCTCGTCGGCGGGGTCGAAGACGGCGTCAGCGGTGTTCCAGGCGGCGGACGGAAGGCCCGGCGACCAGAGGCACTGGGGCTCGGGACGGACTACCATGCGGTGGCCGTAGCGCTCCAGCTTCCGTCCGCGACCGGAGTCCACGAGGTCGTAGTCCGACCATTCGACGGTCCGCAGGACGGTCGGCTCGGGGTCGATCCGGGGGGCGCGCAGGGTCTTCGGGGCGGTCATGGCGCCGTCTCCTGGACGGTGGGGGCAGGGGGCGCGGCGGGGGTAGGCGCCGGCGGGGTGTAGACGCCCCGACGGAGGTCTTCGGTCAGGGTCAGCGGCGTCGTTCCTCCCCGGAGCTTCGCCCGGTAGATCGCCACCGCCTCAAGGACCCTCATGACGTAGTTGCGGGTCTCGGAGAAGGTGATGCACTCGATATAGTCGACCGGGTCGACGCTGGCGGCGCGTGGATCGCCGCAGAAGCTCGCCCACTGTGTCGACCTGCCCGGCCCGGCGTTGTAGCCCGCCACCGCCATCACGTAGGAGCCGGCGAAGGTGGAGATCAGCTCGCTCAGATAGGTCGATCCCAGGCGCATGTTGTAGTCGGGCTCGTCCAGCATGGAGGGGGCGTAGGAGACGCCCATTCGCCGGGCCGTGGCCGCCGCCGTCGCCGGCATCAGCTGCATCATGCCCCG
>CANGRP010000296.1 GCA_947456005.1 Caulobacteraceae bacterium | reverse complement strand
TCATCGATCTCGGCAAGCTGACGGCGGTAGACGTCGAGAGTCGGGTCCTCCTGCCCGGACTGGGGCGCGGACCGGGCGGCCCGAAGGAGGATGACTGCCGCAGCGGCGACCGCAAGAAGCCCCGCCGCCGTCCAGAAAACGATCATGGGCGCCATGTAGACGTTTTGGACCTCCGGCGCGAGGGGTCCCCGACGATCAATCAGCGCTTCGGGGCAGGTCCAGGCGCACCCGCAGGCCGCCCATGGGGGAGTCCGCGAGATCCAGGCCGCCGCCGTAGGCCCGGACCAGGTCGTTCACAATGCTCAGGCCGAGGCCTGAGCCGGATGCAGACTCGTCCAGCCGGCCGCCGCGAGCCAGGGCCTCCCTGCGCTGGGAGGGACCCAGTCCCGGGCCATTGTCGTCGATCTCCAGGATCCAACGGTCTGGGACTGAGGCAGCCGCCCTGACGATGATCCGGCCGCGACCCCACTTGCAGGCGTTCTCCATCAGGTTACCGCAGATCTCCAGCAGGTCCTGGCGCTCGCCCAGGAAGACGAGGTCGTCCGGCGCATCCCAGTCGATCCGGACGCCGGCCTCCTGGTGCAGCCGCATCAGGGTGCGGGAGAGGTCGTCCAGCACCTCGGCCACGGGGGTGACCGCACCGGCGCCGGGAAGGCGCGCGGCGGCGCGGGCGCGGCGGAGGTGGTGATCGACCTGGGTCTGCATCACGCCCGTTTGCTGGGTCACCAGTGTGGCGAGGGGGCTGTTTTCGGATCCCGCGGCGGCGGACAGGACGGCCAGCGGCGTCTTCAGCGCATGGGCCAGATTCCCTACATGGGCCCGCTGGCGCTCCAGGGACTCCCGGTTGTGCCGGACCAGGGCGTTGAGCTGGTCGGACAGGGGGGTCAGTTCAGAGGGATAGGCGCCGCCGAGCTGGTCCGCCCGGCCGGAGCGGAGGTCAGCGATCTCCTGGCTCAGGGCGAAGAGCGGGCGCAATCCCAGCCGCACCTGCGCCACGACGGCGGCGATCAGGCCCAGGGCGAGCAGGACGAACACCGCGGCGGTCGCAGCGAAGAAGCGACGGACCTCGGCGTCGACGGGTCGGCGGTCCTCGGCGGCGAGGACCAGCACAGGCTGTTCGGCGCCAGGCAGGACGAGGCGGGTGGCGCGCACCCGAAGCCTCTGCTCACCCGGTCCGGGCGCCTCGTAGCTGACCGTCCCCGAAGGCTGGGCGTCCAGGGTCCCGGGAAGGTCGGCCGGCAGGGCCAACTCCGTGTCCCAGAGGGACCGGGAACGAGCCAGGACGCCAGGCCGCCCGTCAGGGCCGGTCCCGGAGACCTGCCAGTAACGGCCGGAATAGGCCCTGCGGGTTCGCGGGTCGCCCGGGTCGCGGACCCGGATTCCACCCGCCGGATCCGGAAGGGCCGCCGCTGCGAGGCCATCGGTCAGGTCGGCAAGCCCCTGGTCGAAGCGCCGGAGGGCGGCCTGCTCGAAGAGAAGGCCCAGAAGAATGGCCGAGGCCACCAGGACGCCGGTGGACCAGACGGCGGCCAGCAGGACCAGACGGCGGACCAGGGAGGGGGCGGCGTGGCGGCGGGCCATGCCTCAGGCCGGCCCCGGGGCCGCGTCCAGGCGGTAGCCCAGCCCCCTCTGGGTGATGATGCGCTCCGCCCCGATCTTCCGCCGGAGGCGGGCGATGATGACCTCCATGGTGTTGGAGTCGCGGTCGAAGCCCTGGTCGTAAAGGTGTTCGGTGAGCTCCGTCCGGCTCACCACCCGGCCCGCATGCATCAGGAGGTAGTGAAGCAGGCGGTACTCCAGGGAGGTCAGGCGCACGGGCTGGCCGGCGAGGGTGACCACGGCGGCGCCCGGGTCCAGGACGAGGTCCCCGCTGGACAGGCTGGCGCTGGCGCGGCCAGCCGCGCGGCGCAAGAGGGCCCTCAGGCGGGCGAGCAGTTCGGGGGTGTGGAAGGGCTTGGTGAGGTAGTCGTCACCGCCCGCGTCGAAGCCGGTCACCTTTTCGGCCCAGCCGTCGCGGGCCGTCAGGATCAGAACGGGCGCGGACATGCCGCCGGCCCGCCAGCGCCGCAGCACCGCCACGCCGTCCAGCACGGGCAGGCCGAGGTCCAGCACCACGGCGTCGTAGGGCTCAGTCTCTCCAAGCCAGGCCGCCTCCTCCCCGTCGGTCGCCAGGTCCACGGCGTAACCGGCCTCGGTGAGGGCGCGGCGGAGGCTGCGGGCAAGGTCCGGGTCATCTTCCGCCAGGAGAAGCCGCATGCCCTCAGTCTCCCCTCTGGTCGAGGATCCGCCCGGTCCGGGCGTCCACGACGAAGACGACAACCCGATTGTCCTGGGTCCGCCAGGTGACGAGGTAGACCGGCCGGCCGTCGACGGTCTCCCCGAACCGGGTGTCGAGGTGATCTCCCGGGGCGCGGGCGGCGATGGCCGCGAGGACCTGGGACAGCGGCAGGAGGCGACCATCGCGCACGGCGTCCCGCGCCCGGTCCTGTTCAGGCGGCTGGACGGCCCGCTGGGCGGCTGCAGGCGCCGGCGTTCCTCCCAGCAGGAGGACGGCGAGGCCAAGGAGGGCGGGAGAACATCGGCGCCGGCTCATGGCGCAGGCCTGGACCGGCTGGCCTGAACGCGGGCTGAACCAGCCTCAGCGGCGGCGGGGGACATAGGGCCGTTCTTCACGCCAGCGCGCAGCGAAGGCCTCCAGCTGGGGATCGGACGTCTCCGGGAGCATGATCTGGATACGGGCGAGGAGGTCGCCCCGACCGCCGCGCCCGTCCGCGAGACCCTTGCCCTTCAGGCGCAGGGACTGGCCTGAACTGGCGCCCTTGGGCACGGTCAGGCTGACCTGCCCGTCCGGCGTCGGGGCCTGCACCCGCCCGCCGAGCACCGCGTCGGGGATGGACACCGGAAGGTCCATGACCAGCTGGTCGTTCTCCTTCCGGAAGACGGGATGGGGCCTGACGAGGAGCTCGATCAGGGCGTCGCCCTTGCCGCCTCGCCCGATTTCGCCGTGGCCCCGAAGTCGCAGGGTCTGGCCATCGGAGGCGCCGGCTGGAATTGTCACATCCAGGGTCCGCCCGTCCTGGAAGGATATCCGCTTCTTGCCGCCGAGG
>CANGRP010000295.1 GCA_947456005.1 Caulobacteraceae bacterium | reverse complement strand
CCTCAAGACCTTCAAGTTCGAGGAAGATCGCGGACCGACGATGATCGTGAAAGAGCCGATCGGCGTCTGCAGCTTCATCACCCCCTGGAACTGGCCGCTGAACCAGATCGTCTGCAAGGTGGCGCCTGCCATCGCGACGGGCTGCACCATGATCCTGAAGCCGTCGGAAGTGGCGCCGTTCTCGGGCCAGATCTTCGCCGAGATCATGCATGCGGCGGGCGTGCCCGCCGGCGTGTTCAACATGATTCATGGCGCCGGCATCGGCGCGGGCGTGCCCATGTCCAGCCACCCGGACGTCGACATGGTCTCCTTCACCGGCTCCACCCGCGCCGGCATCGAGGTGGCCAAGAACGCCGCCGCGACCGTCAAGCGCGTGGCCCAGGAGCTGGGCGGCAAGAGCCCGAACATCGTCCTGGACGACGACGCCTTCGCCAAGGGCGTGGCCCGCGGCGTGGCCACCATGATGACCAACTCCGGCCAGTCCTGTAATGCGCCGACCCGGATGCTGGTGCCGAAGACCCGCATGGACGAGGCTATCGCCGTCGCCCGCGAGGCCGCCTCGCAGGTCACCGTCGGCGATCCCAACGGCAACTCGCAGCTGGGTCCGGTGGTCTCGGAGGTCCAGTTCAACAAGATCCAGAAGCTGATCCAGGCCGGGATCGACGAGGGCGCGACCCTGGTCATCGGCGGCACGGGGCGGCCCGATGGTCTGGACAAGGGCTACTATGTGAAGCCCACCGTCTTCGCGAACGTCACCAACGACATGACCATCGCCGCAGAAGAGATCTTCGGGCCCGTCCTGTCGATCCTCGGCTACGACTCCGTCGACCAGGCGATCGATATCGGCAACGACACCGAGTACGGCCTGGCCGCCTACGTTCAGTCAGCTGACCTCGACAAGGCCCGGAAGATCGCTTCCAAGCTGCGGGCCGGTCAGGTGTCCATCAATGGCGGAGGCGGCGACATGATGGCGCCCTTCGGTGGCTACAAGATGAGCGGCAACGGGCGCGAGTGGGGCGACTACGGCTTCCATGAGTTCCTCGAGACCAAGGCCGTCCTGGGCTACGCGCCCCAGGCCGCCGAGTAAGGCCGGCGCCGCCCCGGGCCCATGGTCCGGGGCGGCCGCTGCCTTTCCGACGACGACCCATCCCGAACCGACGGACAGCGTTCCCATGCCTGACGTGCCCAAAATCGTCCTGCCGGACCTTTCCAGTGCGGCGGATGTGGTCCGCCACCACGCCCGGGTCCGTCCGGAAGCGGTCGCCCTGGTCTTCCAGGATGAGCCGATCACCTACGCCCAGCTGGACGCCCTGTCGTCGCGGTGCGCCAACGCCCTGATCGCTGCTGGCGTCCGGCCGGGCGACCGGGTCGGCGCCCTGGCCCGGGGGAATGCGGACTTCTTCGTCCTCTGGTTCGGCTGCCTGAAGGCGGGCGCCTGCCTCAATCCCGTCAACTGGCGCCTGGCGCCTCCCGAAGTGGCCTTTATCCTGAAGGACGCAGGCTGCCGGCTGGCGGTGATCGGGGCGGACTATTCGGGGATGATCGAGGCCATGGCCGGGGACCTTCCCGACCTTTCCACCCGTATCCAGTTCGAGCCGGGCCACGCCGCCTGGCCGGGCTTCCGCGACTGGATTGGCGCCCATTCCGACGTCGATCCCATGCGCACCGCCCAGGCGGATGATGACGTCATCCAGCTCTACACCTCGGGTACGACCGGCCTGCCTAAGGGCGTCCAGCTGACCGAGGCCAACTACGCCGCCTGCTTCAAGAGCGCCAGCACCGCCTGGGCCCTGATCGAGCCGGGCGACTCTGTCCTCGTCTGCATGCCGCTGTTCCATGTGGCCGGCGCCAATCTCGGCATTCTCGGCCTCCTCATGGGCGGGCGCTGCATCATCATGCGCGAGGTCGACATTGGCCTCATGCTGCGCCTCTTCGGCGAGCACGGCGTGCGCCATGCCTTCCTGGCCCCGGCCATCATCAACATGGTGCTCCAGCACCCCGAGCAGGCGCAGGCTGACCTGTCGCGCCTGGACTATGTCTACTACGGCGCCTCGCCGATCTCGGAGGAGGTCCTCACCCGCGCCCAGGCCCGCTTTGGCTCGCGCTTCATGCAGCTCTATGGCCTGACCGAGACCATCGGCGGCGGCGCCTACCTGCCGCCGGAGGCGCATGATCCGGCGCTCGGGAAGCTACGGTCCTGCGGCCGGCCATCGCCGGGATATGAGATCCGCATCCGCATCGACGGGCGTGACGCCGAAGTCGGCGAGGTGGGGGAGATCGAGATCCGGTCCCAGGGGGTCATGAAGGGCTACTGGAACCGCCCCGAGGCCACCGCCCAGTCCATTGACGCCGACGGCTGGTTCCGCTCTGGCGACGCCGGTTTCTTCGACTCCGACGGCTATCTCTTCATCCATGACCGGGTGAAGGACATGATCGTGACGGGCGGCGAAAACGTCTATCCTGCCGAGGTCGAGAACGCCCTGATGTCGCATCCTTCCGTCGCCGACGCCGCCGTGATCGGCGTGCCCGACGAGCGTTGGGGCGAAGCGGTGAAGGCCATCGTCGTCCTGCGGCCCGACGCATCCCAGGATCCCGAAGCCATCATCGCCCACTGCCGCACTCTCATCGCCGGCTACAAGGCGCCCAAGACCATCGATTTCATCGCCGTCCTGCCCCGCAATCCCTCGGGTAAGGTCCTGCGGCGGGAGCTTCGCGAGCCCTACTGGCAGGGACGCGAGCGCCGGGTCGGCTGACCCGTCACACGCCAGCAGGAGGCGCACCTATGGATCCGCACTTCAAGGCCATGCTCGAGGCGGAAGCCGCCGCCGCCGCGGGCCAGGAGGCTCCGCCACTCGACAGCCTGCCCCCGGACATGGTCCGGGCCGGCTACGTCATGCAGCGCACCAGCCAGAACACCGGAGCGCCCAAGGATGTGGCGACCCGCGACCTGCAGGTGGACGGTGGCGCAGGCCCGGTCGGCGCGCGTCTCTACACCCCTGCCGGCGCCCCGGCGACGACTCCCGGCCTCGTCTACTTCCACGGCGGCGGTTTCGCCATCGGCAACCTGGAGACCCATGACGGGCATTGCCGGCGCCTGGCCGCCTATTCCGGTT
>CANGRP010000294.1 GCA_947456005.1 Caulobacteraceae bacterium | reverse complement strand
GGAGGATAATCGCCTCGCCCCAGCCTTCCAGCGGACCCGCATACAGGACGTCGCCCCCGGAGGGCGACCGGATCTCGGCGCCGGACGGCGCCTTGAAGGTCAGGCCCTGGGCGCGAAGCCCGCCCGGCTGGCGGCTTCCGAAAGCCTCGAGGATGGGCCCGGCGGCGGGTGGCGTCAGGGTCACCCCCGCTTCACGGCCCCGGGCAAGGCGATCGGAGAGGGCGAGCCCGGCGGCCAGTTCAGCCCGGGCGGCGTCCAGTCCGGCCTCCGGCGGGGAGCGGATGGGATCTGGCGGCGCCAGACGCAGGGCGACAAGGGCGAGAGCCGGGTCGGTGAAAGTCCCGGACGAGGGCGCCGCAGGACGGACCTGCGCTGTCGCCGCGACCAGTGCAGCCGTGGAGGCCACCGCCAGGATCAGTCCGCCTAACCTCGCTTTGGACTTAGTCACGGTGATAGGGCCCTCCGGCAAGAAGGGTGACGGCTCTGTAGACCTGCTCGACCAGCATGACCCGGGCCAGGGCGTGCGGCCAGGTCTGCGGACCGAAGGCCAGGGTGTCATGGGCGCGGTTCCTCAGGGTGGGGTCCAACCCATCCGCGCCGCCGATCAGAAAGACCAGCCGCCGCACGCCGTCATCCCGGAGCCGCCCGATCTCCGCCGCGAACTCGCGAGAGGTCCGCGCCCGCCCGGTTTCGTCGCAGGCGATGATCCGGCCATCGGCCAGGTGGGCGCTCAGCGCCTCGGCCTCGGCCGACCTGCCGGGCTTGCGGCTCTCGACCTCGATCACCTCCACCGGCCCCAGGCCCAGCGCCCGGCCGGCGGCGCTGGCCCGATCCGCATAGAGGCGGACAAGCTCGGCTTCCGGCGAGCGCGACAGGCGGCCTATGGCGACGACGGCGACCTTCACCCCTGTCGCCTCGCGGGAGGTGGGCTGAACCCTCCGAGTTCCCGCTCCAGGAGCCCGGCGAAATGGATCGTGGCCAGGTCCTGCATCCAGCCACCGATCACCTGGACGCCCATGGGCAGCCCCTGTCGGGACAGGCCGATCGGCAGGGCTGTGGCGGGCAGGTTGGGCAGGAGGGCGACCGCCGGCCAGCCCAGCTGGGCGTAGTAGGGGGTGTCCGATCCATTGACCCTCAGGGTCCGCGCATAGGTCTCCGGGCCGTCCTCGTGAGGAAAGGCGGTGACGCCGAAGGTCGGCGTGATCACGACGTCGAAGGCCTCGAAGAGGGCCGCCCAGCGACGGCGGAAGGCCAGCTGGGCGTCCAGCAGGTCCATGTAGGCGTGGGCGTCCGGCGGGGTGGCGCCAGGCGCGCCCCGGCTGATCGCGATGTTCAGGAGGGGCTGATAGACCGCGTGCTGGGCGGTCAGGTCCGGCAGCAGGTCGCTGCTTCGCGACACCGCCGCCCCCAGGGCCTCCAGCCGCCGGGCGAGGTTGTCGACTGCACTTGAGATCTCCGCGTCTGTGGGCGTCAGCGGATGCTCGGTGATCACCAGCACGCGATGGTCGGCCAGGGCCTTGCGGGGCGCTGGCGCCAGGATGAAGGCCATGCCGGAAGCCTCATCCGATCCTGGTCCGGCCAGGACCCCAAGGGCGCGCTCCAGGTCCGCGGTGCAGCGGGCCATGGGCCCCACCACCGCCAGGGGGACCGGAACCCCGTCAGTCCCCGGGGGCGTGTGGCCCCGGGTGGGGACCAGCCCATAGGTCGGCTTGTGCCCGAAGACCCCGCAGAGGGCCGAAGGCACGCGGATCGATCCGCCGATGTCCGACCCCAGCTCAAGGGGGGTCATGCCGGCGGCGAGCGCCGCAGCCCCGCCTGAGGAGCCGCCCGGCGATCGCGACGGGTCCCAGGGGTTGGAGGTGCGGCCATAGACCGGATTTGTGCTCTGCCAGTCCGCCAGCATGGGCGGCACGTTGGTCAGCCCCAGGATGATCGCGCCGGCGGCCTTCAGCCTCTGCACGGCCTCGGCGTCCTCCGGGGCGATCCAGCCGCTGAAGGCGGGACTGCCCCAGGTCGAGGGCAGGCCCTCCACCTGGTTCGATTCCTTGACCGTCATGGGCAGGCCCAGGAGGGGCCGGCGTTCGCCCCGGGCGAGCCGCGCATCGGCGTTGCGGGCGGCCCGGCGGGCGCGGTCGAAATCGCGCACGACGACGGCGTTGATGTCCCGGTCTCGGTCCTCGATCCGGGCGATCAGGGCCTCGGTAAGCTCCAGGGAGCTGATCCTCCGGCCAGCGAGGGCGTCAACCAGGGCGCCGGAGGTCTGGTCCAGCAGGTCCGAGGTGGATGTTCCGGTCATGTGGCTCTCCTCCCGCGGGGGATCGTGCCTCCGGGGCGGCGAGGGATTCCAGACACAAGCGCAGAGCCAGCCTGCGTCAGGCGGGTGTGCGGTGCCCGGGGGAGTCCACCGACCAGATCTTCTCGATGTTGTAGAAGGCCCGGACCTCAGGACGGAAGATGTGGACGATGACGTCCCCGGCGTCGATCAGCACCCAGTCGCAGTGGGGCAGGCCCTCGACCCGGGCGCGGCCGTAGCCATGGTCCTTGAGGCTCCGCAGCAGATGGTCGGCGATCGCGCCGACATGCCGATGCGAACGCCCGGAGGCGACCACCAGCCCGTCAGCCATGGCGGTCTTGCCCTTGAGATCGATGAAGACGACGTCCTGGGCCTGGTCGTCGTCCAGGCGGTTCAGGATAAGCTCCTCCAGCGCGGAAACGCCTTGCGGGAGGGCGGCCCCGGCGGCCGGGGCCGGGGCGGGTTGCGCGGTCTGCGCAGGGTCGGGGCTCAGCGGAACAACTCCTGTTCGGTCACGCCAAAAACAGTTCATACCACAGGGTGCGGCCCGGGTCAGCCTTGTCGTGCGCGCGCCGCCTGTAGCCGCCCGCGCAGGGCGGTCGAGGATTGGAAGTTCAGGGGGCCGTAGAGGAAGATCCAGGCAGGCGCCGGCTGGTCGGCCAGGCCCTGGGCCCGGGTGAAGGGGATCCGGGCCGCGGCGAAGCGCCGGGCGGCGGGCGAGGACCGGCTCTTGAGCGAGATCCAGGGGCGCGAGACGACGGCCACGGGAAGGGCCCGCATGATCTGGGTCCATCCCCGCCAGCGATGGAAACCGGCCAGGCTGTCC
>CANGRP010000293.1 GCA_947456005.1 Caulobacteraceae bacterium | reverse complement strand
GTCAGCACCCCCTGCCCGTCCAGGGCGCCCAGCCGGGAAAGCAGGCTCCGGGCCTCGGCCAGGGCGCCGGCGGGCGGCGGGTCGAGGAAGGCGAGGTCCCCGGCGTCCTTCACCCCCCAGCGGGCCAGGTCGAGAGCGAGGCCCGACAGGTCGGCGTTGAGGATCTCGGGCGGGGCGAAGGCCGGCAGGGACCGGGTCTCGGCCTCGTCCCAGAGGCGATAGCAGGTCCCCGGCCCGGTCCGGCCGGCCCGGCCGCGCCTCTGGTCCGCCGCCGCCCGGCTGGCCCGGAGGGTCACAAGCCGCGACACCCCGCTTCCGGGATCAAAGCGCGGCGAGCGCACCAGTCCGGCGTCGACCACCGCCGCTATGCCCTCCAGCGTCAGGCTGGTCTCGGCGATGTCGGTGGCCAACACCACCTTGCGACGCCCGGCGGGCGCCGGCGCGATGGCCCGGTCCTGGGCGGCGGGATCGAGGGCGCCGTAGAGGGGCGCAAGGTCCACATTCCCCGGCAGGCCCGCCGTCTCCAGGCGCTCGGCGGTGCGACGGATCTCCGCCTGCCCGGGCAGGAAGACCAGCACCCCGCCCGGCGTCTCCGCCAGGGCCCGGCGCACGGCCCGCACCGCCTGGTCCTCCACCGACGCCCCCGGATCGCGTCCCAGGTGCACCGTTTCCACCGGCCAGGACCGGCCCTCGCTGGCGATCACCGGCGCCCCACCGAGCAGGCCCGCGACGGCGGCGCCGTCGAGGGTGGCCGACATGACCAGGAGCCGCAGGTCCGGCCTCAGCACCCGGCGGCAATCCTCGGCCAGGGCCAGGCCCAGGTCGGCGTCGAGGCTGCGCTCGTGGAACTCGTCGAAGATGACCAGGCCCACGCCCTCCAGGCCGGGATCGTCCAGGATCATCCGGGCGAAGACCCCCTCGGTCACCACCTCCAGCCGGGTAGCCGCAGACACCCGGCTCTCCAGACGCACACGGAAGCCCACGGTCGCCCCCACCGCCTCGCCCAGGTTGGCGGCCAGCCGGGCGGCCACGGCCCGCGCGGCCAGCCGCCGGGGCTCCAGCATCAGGATCTTGCGTCCCGCCAGCCAGGGGGCGTCGAGGAACTTCAGGGGCGCGAGCGTACTCTTTCCCGCGCCCGGCGGCGCCACGAGCACGGCGGCCGTCCCGCCCGCCAGGGCGTCGACCAGCGATGGCAGGACCTCTTCGACGGGGAGCATGGGATGGGTCTAGCCTGCGCGCCCTGAGGGACCAAGCGCCCTTGCAAATCCCCGCCCCGCATCGAAGATAGGGCCATGAGCCAGCCGCCCATCCGCGCCGTCATCGCGCCCGTCACCCCGCTCCAGCAGAACTGCACCATCGTCTGGTGCGCCAAGACCCTGAAGGCGGCGGTGATCGATCCCGGCGGCGAGGTCCAGCGCCTGATGGGAGGCCTCGCCCAACATGGCCTGACGCTGGAGAAGATCTGGATCACCCACGGCCACCTGGACCACGCCGGGGCCACGGCGGAGCTCAAGGCCCTGACCGGGGCGATCATCGAGGGGCCCCACCGGGACGACGCTCCCCTGATCGCCGGCATCCCCGAGTCCGGCGCCCGCTACGGCATGCCCGACGCCCGGTCCTTCGAGCCGGACCGCTGGCTGGACGACGGCGACCGGGTGACCCTGGGCGAGACCGAGTTCGAGGTCTATCACTGCCCCGGCCACACCGCCGGGCATGTGGTCTTCTTCCATCGCGAGGCCCGCTTCGCCCAAGTCGGGGACGTCCTGTTCCAGGGCTCCATCGGCCGGACGGACTTCCCGGGCGGCAGCTATCCGCAGCTGATCGCCGCCATCACCGGCAAGCTCTGGCCCCTGGGCGAGGACGTGGCCTTCGTGCCCGGCCACGGCCCCATGTCGACCTTCGGCCGCGAGCGCCAGACCAACCCCTTCGTCTCCGACGAGGCCCTGGCGGAGGACTGAGCGCCCGGCTTCGGAGTGCGCGGGTAGGACGGATAGCGGCGACTCAGCTGACCCCCTTACCGACCTTCGGTCGGAGCTCCCCCTAGGGGGAGCAATGGCTCCGTAATTCCTCCCCCCAGGGGGAGGTGGGCCGCGCAGCGGGCAGCAGGGGGTCAACGGCGTGACGGGATCAACCTGTCAGGGTCGCCGGGGCAGTCTTCAGGGGCGGCGGGGGGTCCGGGATGACCTCCCTCGAAGCCTTGGGGTGGAAGCGGATCATCTCGTTGAAGATCAGGGTCACCGCAGGCTGCATGGCGACGGCCTGGGCCTTGCGGTCGCCACCGAAAAGGACCCGGGCCGTGTAGGCCCGGCGTGCGCGAACAGTCTCCTCCGCCAGGAAGGGATAGAAGGATGGCGGGACCGCCGCTCCCGGGGATGTGAAGTTCGCCCTGAAGAGCGCATCGAAGCGGGTCACGGCGTGGTCCATCACGGTGCAGCGCATCAGGAGGGCGCGGCTTCGCACGGACGGGACGGCCTTGTAGACATTGAAGCAATTCTGAAGGCGAGCCGTTAGCCCTGACATCCCTTCCTGCTCAAAGTGCACGAAGAACTCGTAGGCGAGGACCCGGGTCAGCTCCTCGGTGGGCGGCGGATAGACCTTCTGCTGGGTGTTGCGCGAGACCGCCCATTCGGGCCCCTTCGTCCCGGGGGTCTCACCCATTCTTTCCCACATGGCGGGAAGCGGCCGCGGCGCATGCTGGGCGATCCGGTAGGGAAGGTTGGCGCCGGCCACGACCCCGATGGCCAAGCCGACCAGCAGCGGGACCCCCAGGACGAGGGCGATGGCAAGGTTCTCTCGGCTCAAGGCGAACTCCCGGCGCGACGGCGCGTCACAGGCGCCCCAGGTAGACCCCTCCTGCGCCAGTTCCGGACGCAACCGCCTCTAGACCGCCTGCCCCGCCGCCCAGCCGCTGGCCCAGGCCCACTGGAAGTTGTAGCCGCCCAGCCAGCCGGTGACGTCCACCGCCTCGCCGATGATGTGCAGGCCCGGGACCTTGCGGGCCTCGAAGGTGCGGCTGTCCAACTCGCGGGTGTCGATCCCGCCCAGCATGACCTCGGCGGTGCGGTAGCCTTCTGTGCCGGCGGGGCGGAAGGCCCAGGCGTTCACCGAGGCCGCCAGTCC
>CANGRP010000292.1 GCA_947456005.1 Caulobacteraceae bacterium | reverse complement strand
CTCCAACCAGCTGGCCCACCCCGATGGCGAGGTCACCATCGCCATTGTCGGCAAGTACACGGGCCTGACCGACGCCTACAAGTCGCTGGTCGAGGCCCTGGTCCACGGCGGCCTGGCCAGCAATGTCCGTGTTCGCCTCGACTGGATCGAGGGCGAGGCCTTCGAGCGCGACGAGGCCCTGATCGGCGAGCGGCTGGCCGGCGTGCACGGCGTGCTCGTCCCCGGCGCTTTCGGGGAGCGGGGCGCCAGCGGGATGATCCGCGCCATCCAGTTCGCCCGGGTGCACCAGATTCCCTATTTCGGCATCTGCTTCGGCATGCAGATGGCCATGATCGAGGCGGCCCGGAACCTGGCCGGCCTGACCGAGGCCTCCTCCACCGAGTTCGGGCCCAGCCCCCAGCCTGTGGTGGGCCTGATGACCGAGTGGACCCGTGGCAATGAACGCGAGACCCGGGGGGAGGGCGACGACCTGGGCGGCACCATGCGCCTGGGCGCCTACGAGGCGGTCCTGAAGCCGGGGTCCCGCGTGGCGGCGATCTATGGCTCGGAGCACATCAGCGAGCGCCACCGCCACCGCTACGAGGTCAATATCCGCTATCGGGAGGCCATCGAGGCGACGGGCCTGTCCTTCACCGGCCTGTCGCCGGACGGCGTCCTGCCCGAGATCTGCGAGCGGGCCGACCATCCCTGGTTCGTGGGCGTCCAGTTCCACCCAGAGCTGAAAAGCCGTCCCTTCGACCCCCACCCCCTCTTCACCAGCTTCATCGGCGCCGCCAAGGAGCGCAGCCGGCTGGTCTGAGTCCGGGTGTCAGGGGTGAGGGGCGAACCCCTCAATCGTCTTCGAACTCTGAGGCGAAGTCCCGCCTCGCCGCCTCAATGAAGCCGTTCGGCGGTGGTGGCGGCTCCTGATCGCTCCGGTGGGTCAGGAACAGCTCTTCGAACCCCCCCGGAACGAAGCTGACCAGCAGCCTGACCGGCGCGTCGCCGGCATTGGCCAGGCCGTGGCGCACACCAGGCGGCACGCGCACGAAATCCCCGGCGTTGAGATCGAAGACCGCCTCGCCCAGCAGGAAGCGAAGCCTTCCGGACTGGACCAGGAAGGTCTCCTCGATGTGGTCGTGACGATGTGGCCCCAGCTTCAGCGGCGCGTCCCCGACATGGGCCAGTCGCGGCGCCAGCGTCAGCTCCATCAATCCATAGCGGCCCTCCGTCTCACGCCCGAAGACCAGGATGCGGCCATGGTCAGCTCCATCCTCAAACGCCACGCCTTCGTTCGCCCGGACGGTCAGGGAGGATGTCATCACCAGGTTCTTTCTGTCAGCCCACTGCGCGATGCCGCCAACGGTACCCGACCCTTGGTGGAGAACAAGCGCGTCGATTTTCCTTGGGGCGCCTACAGGTTAGGTCCGGGAGACGCGCCGGCCGTCCGGCCCGGCTTGAATCCCCCGCACGATTGGGGCATAAGCGCCCACCTTGACGCGCTCCGGTTTCCGAGGCCGTTCATTCCCTGTCCGCCAGAGAGAGTCTTCCGTGGCCGTTCCGAAGCGAAAAACCTCCCCCTCGCGCCGCAACATGCGCCGCTCGCATCACGCCCTGGGGGCCAACAGCTACGTCGAGGACAAGGAAACCGGCGAGCTGAAGCGCCCGCACCACATCGACCTGAAGACCGGCATGTACAAGGGCCGCCAGGTCATCACGCCCAAGGAAGACTAGGTCTTTCCGAAGCGACAGGATTCCAGGGCGCGGCGCCGAAAGGCCCCGCGCCCTTTCTGATTCCTGGATCAACTGAGCCCCCGTTGACCCCCTCAGTCAGCTTCGCCGACAGCTCCCCCTGATGGGGAGCAATTGGCTCCGTAATTCCTCCCCCAAGGGGGAGGTGGACCGCGCAGCGGGCCGGAGGGGGTCAGCGGCGACGGGGATTGACCCCCTCAGTCGGCTTCGCCGACAGCTCCCCCTTGGGGGCGCAATTACCGCCTAATTCCCCCCCAGGGGGAGGTGGACCGCGCAGCGGGCCGGAGGGGGTCAGCTGAGGCGCCGTCCTTACTGCGTCCGCCCCCGCGCCTGGATGCCGGCCCGCCGGGCTTCCACCGCCTCGGGGGTCACATGCCGGTTGTGGGCCGTCGACCGCGCCTGTTCCAGCTCCAGGCCCTGGCGAAGCGTCGTCTCGTAGCCGTCGTCGATCATGGCCTTGTAGGTGATGAGCATGTCGACATCGATGGTCGCCATGTCCGCGGCCAGCTTCAGGGCCGTGGGCACCAGGTCCTCCGGCGCCACCACCCGGTTGACCAGGCCCCAGGCCTCGGCGGTGCGCGCATCCAGGAAGTTGCCCGACAGGCTCAGTTCCTTGGCCCGGTAGGGTCCGATCAGCCGCGACAGCTTCTGCGACAGGCCCCAGCCGGGCGTGATGCCCACCCGGGCGTGAGTGTCGGCGAACCGGGCATTGGTGGAGGCGATCAGCACGTCGCAGGCCAGGGCCACCTCGAAACCCCCGGTAATGGCCACCCCGTTGATGGCCCCAATCACCGGCTTGCGGCAGGCGATCACCGCCCAGGCCGGGTTCTCCGAGGGCTCGGTGGCGTTCGCCGCCCTCAGCCCGTCCGGGTCGCTGCCCAGCTCCTTCAGGTCCAGCCCGGCGGTAAAGGCCCGCTCGCCCGCGCCGGTCAGGACGATCACCTTCACCGCCGGGTCGGCGTCCAGCCGCTGCAGTGTCGCGTGCAGCTCGGCCCTCAGCGCCCGGCTCAGGGCGTTCATCGCATCCGGCCGGTTCAGGGTGACGAGGGCGACCTGGTCCTTGATGTCGACGAGCAGCATGCGGTTCCTCCCGGGCGTTTGGCTGTGTCCGGCAGGGGCGGGGGCCGCCCCGGGGGAAGTCAAGCGGCGGCCCTTTGGACCTTGTTCACCGCAACGCGCCGACCCCGGAGGTCGCCCGAGTACCGGCTGTATCTCATTTGAGTTCCATCACGATCTTTCCGAGCTTTCCCGTGAATCTAGCCGGTACGTCATAGCTCAGATCGACCGGGGTTCCCGTATCTTGGCCAAAATCCAGCGTCTCCTCGGTCGAGAATCGGAACGGGATCGTCTTCTCGACCCGGACCGTGCCGACCGGCGCTCCATCCACCTT
>CANGRP010000291.1 GCA_947456005.1 Caulobacteraceae bacterium | reverse complement strand
TCGGCGGAGGTGGTGGTGTGGTCGACGAGGAGGGCGCCGGGGGCCAGAACGGGCAGGATCTGGGGGACCAGGCCGCGCACGTCAGCGTCGTTGCCGACGCAGAGGGCGACGAGCTCGGCGCCCTGCGCGGCCTCGGCGGGGGTCGCGGCGGCGGTTCCCGCGTGGGCGGCGGCCCAGGCGCGGGCCTTCTCGGGGCTGCGATTGTAGACGCTGACCGTGTGGCCCGCCGCGGCCAGGTGGCCGGCCATGGGCGCGCCCATGGTTCCCAGGCCGATGAATGCCAGCCGCATGCGCCCCTCCATCCTAAACTGCATCTTAACCCTCGCCGTGATAGGGTGCGCCAAGCTTCGAACCCGGACACCCCCATGGCAGCCGACGATCGGCCCATTCTGATCAAGAAGGTCAAGAAGGTTTCGGGCGGCGGCCACCATGGCGGCGCCTGGAAGGTGGCCTATGCGGACTTCGTGACCGCCATGATGGCCTTCTTCCTCCTGATGTGGCTGATCAACACCACCAGCCCGGAGCAGAAGCGCGGCATCGCCGAATACTTCGCCCCGGCGGCGGTGTCGGACTCCGCCTCCGGCGCCGGCGGCATCCTGGGCGGCACGGCCCTGGACGACAACGGCTCGAAGTCGGCGGGCTCGACCGCGATCATGCAGCAGATGGCGCCGGATGTGCGCAATCCGCAGGATGGACCCAACGCCGCCGCCTCGGTCTCCGACGCCCTGGAGATGGCCCGCCAGAAGCGCGAGGACGCCGACTTCGACTCCGCCGCCCAGTCCCTGAAGCAGGCGCTGCAGGCCATGCCCGAGCTGGCCGAGCTGTCGAAGAACATCATCGTGGACAAGACCCCCGAGGGCCTGCGGATCCAGCTGATCGACCAGGAGGGGCGTTCGCTCTTCCCCATGGGCTCTGCGGCGCCCAACGACCGGGCCCGGATCCTCCTGCGGGCGATCACCCGGACCCTGAACCAGCTGCCCAACCGGATTTCCATCTCAGGCCACACCTCGGCCGACTGGCGGGGGGGCGAGGTGGACAGCGACTGGGCCCTGTCCTCCGCCCGGGCGGACGCCTCGCGGCGCATCCTGCAGGCGTCGGGAGTCGCGCCGGACCGGGTCTACCAGGTGTCGGGCAAGGCCAACTCCGAGCCCCTCTATCCGGACGATCCCAGCCTGCCCGGCAACCGTCGCATCGCCATCGTGCTGTTGCGCGAGGCGCCCGTCCTGCCGCCTGAACCGGCCTTCTGACCTTCCGCGGCGAGAGCCTTGCGCCCCGCCTACGGTTCGGGGTCTAGTCACGGGCGTGACACAGCATTTCCCCACGCGACAGATCCGGTTCTATCTGACCGCGCCGGCGCCCTGCCCCTACCTGCCCGACCGGCTGGAGCGGAAGGTCTTTGCGCACCTGCCCCACACCGAGGGCGCCCAGGTGAACGACAGCCTGACGCAGAGCGGCTTCCGCCGGTCGCAGAACATCGCCTACCGGCCGGCCTGCGAGACCTGCGCGGCCTGCGTCTCCGTGCGCATCCCCGTCGCCGATCACCGCCCCTCCCGTTCCGACCGCAAGACCCTCAACCGCAATGGCGACCTCAAGCGCGGCCTGGTGGAGGCCGAGGCGACCCTGGAGCAGTTCGAGCTCCTGCGGCGCTACCTGCGGGCGCGTCACGCGGACGGCGGCATGACCGACATGGGCTGGCCGGACTTCGTGGCCATGGTCGAGGACACCCCCGTCCGCAGCCACCTGATCGAGTACCGGCTGCCCTCCGCCGCCGGCGAGCCCGGGGACCTCATCGCCTGCACCCTGGTGGACCTCCTCGGGGATGGCCTCTCCCTCGTCTATTCCTTCTATGACCCGGACCTGCCCCGCCGGAGCCTGGGCCGGTTCATGATCCTCGACCACCTGGTGCAGGCCCGCCTGACCTGCATGCCCTATGTCTATCTGGGCTACTGGGTGAAGGGGTCCGAGAAGATGGACTACAAGGCCCAGTTCCAACCCCTGGAGGCGCTGGGGCCTTCCGGCTGGCGTCTGCTGGGCGCCCGGGACATCGGATCCGTTCAGGACGAGTCCGTCCACAGGACGTCCACATGGGGCCGCGCCCCATCCCCGCTCCAGGCGACCGGGGGCGTCGACCCCGGCGGGTAAAGCGGGCTACCACCGGACCATGAAGCAGGCCCTGCTCGATTTCTGGAACCCCCTGTTCTCCGCCCGGGGCGAATTCATCGCCGGGGCGGGCAACGCAGAGGCCCGCGGCCGCCTCGACGCCTGGCCGGACTGGCCCGGGGGCTGCCTGGTCCTGGTCGGGCCCGAGGGATGCGGCAAGAGCCGGCTGGCCGAGGACTGGGCGGCGCGGGCGGGCGCGCAGCGGCTCGATCCCGCCCGGCCGGACGTCGCCGCCGCCCGTTCCGGACCGGTCCTGCTGGAGGATGTCGACCAGGGATTCTGCGCCGAGGGCCTGTTCCACCTCGTGAACCTCGCCCCCCTGGGCCGGGGCGTCCTGATGACCGCCCGGTCCCGGCCCGCCGCCTGGCCCGCCGAGCTGCCGGACCTTCGCTCCCGCCTGAACGCCCTGCCCGTCGTCCACCTGGAGGCGACCGACGACGACATCCTCCTGGGGGTGCTGGAGGACTTCCTCCGCGCCCGGGGGATCCGCCCGTCTGCGGACCTGGCCCCCTACCTGGTCCGGCGGATCGATCGCTCGGTGACCGCGGCCCGGGACGTCGTGGAACGGCTGCACGAGGCCTCCGCGCGCGGCCATCGCCCCGTCACCCGCGCCCTGGCCCGGGAGATCCTGGGTGACGAGGCGGAGAATCTTGATCTTTTCGAGCCCTGACTTGGGACCGTCACCGACTTGGCCCATCTGGCTTCGGGTGCTACCGATCCCAGGAACGAGCTCCGCAAGATGACCACATCTCCCCGATCCCCGGCCGCTTCTCGCAAGTCGAGCGCGTCATTGAGCATGGACCTGATGCGTTCGCCGGAGCGGTTCTTCAACCGGGAGCTGTCCTGGCTGGCCTTCAACCGCCGGGTCCTGGCCGAAAGCCGAAATCCCCGACACCCCCTGCTTGAGCGCCTGCGCTTTCTATCGATCTCGCCCAACAACCTCGACGAGTTCTACATGGTGCGCGTCTCCGGACTGA
>CANGRP010000290.1 GCA_947456005.1 Caulobacteraceae bacterium | reverse complement strand
GGTCAAGTGTCGGGGAAGTTCCCCGCTGCAGTCAAGTTAGTGGCCGGGCCCAAAAACCGCCGCTCGCCGCTTCCCCCCGCCGCGCCGGCGCACTACTAGCTTTCAGGCGATGACCGCGAGGGAGGCATGGCGTGAGCGAAGGTGAAGCGTTCCCAGTTCCCGAGGCCTGGGCCAAGAAGGCCCGGATGACGGCGGAGGGCTACGCCGCCGCGGTCGCACGGGTCGAGACCGACCCCGACGCCTACTGGATGGAACTGGCCGGCCGCCTCGACTGGATCCGTAGGCCCACCCGGACCAAGGCGGTTTCCTTCCACCGCGAGGACTTCCACGTCCGCTGGTACGAGGACGGGGTGCTCAACGTCTCGGTCAACTGCCTGGACCGGCACATCCCGACCCGGGGCGACCAGAAGGCGATCATCTGGGAGCCGGATGATGGTGTGGACGGGACCACCCTGACCTATCGCCAGCTTCTGTCCGAAGTCTGCCGGATGGCCAACGTCCTGAAGGCCAGGGGCGTGAAGAAGGGCGACCGGGTCACCATCTACCTGCCGATGATCCCCCAGGCGGCCGTGGCCATGCTGGCCTGCGCCCGGATCGGCGCCGTGCACTCGGTGATCTTCGGCGGCTTCTCGCCCGACAGCATCGCCGGCCGGATCCAGGACTGCGACAGCCGCATCGTCATCACCGCCGACGAAGGCCTGCGGGGTGGCAAGGTCATCCCCCTGAAGCGCAATGTCGACGAGGCCCTGAAGGACTGCCCGCAGGTCTCCGACGTGATCGTCATCCGGCGCACCCGGGCCGATGTGCCGATGAGCCCTGGCCGGGACGTCTTCTATTCCGACGTCAAGGGGACGGTGTCGGACCAGTGCGACCCGGAACCCATGAACGCCGAGGATCCTCTCTTCATCCTCTACACCTCCGGCTCCACGGGAAAGCCCAAGGGCGTCCTGCACACCACGGGCGGCTACCTGGTCTGGGCCTCGCACACCCACGAGCTCGTGTTCGACTACCGCCCCGGCGAGGTCTTCTGGTGCACGGCCGATGTCGGCTGGGTCACCGGCCACTCGTATGTGGTCTACGGGCCGCTTGCGAACGGAGCCACCAGCCTGATCTTCGAGGGCGTGCCCAGCTGGCCGGACAATTCCCGCTTCTGGCGGGTGGTGGACAAGCACAAGGTCGAGATCTTCTACACAGCCCCGACGGCGATCCGCGCCCTGATGCGCGATGGCGAGGGCCCAGTGAAGGCGACCTCCCGGGCCTCCCTGCGCCTGATCGGCACGGTGGGCGAGCCCATCAACCCCGAGGCCTGGCTCTGGTATCACCGGGTGGTGGGCGAGGGCCGCTGCCCCATCGTCGACACCTACTGGCAGACCGAGACGGGCGCCTGCCTGGCCTCGCCCCTGCCGGGCGCCACCGACCTGAAGCCGGGGTCCTGCGCCCGGCCCCTGCCCGGGGTGAAGTTCCAGATCGTCGACGCCGAGGGCCAGGTCCTGGACGGCGCGGTCAGCGGCAACCTCTGCATCACCGACTCCTGGCCCGGCCAGATGCGGACGGTCTATGGCGACCACCAGAGGTTCATCGACACCTACTTCTCCACCTATCCCGGCAAGTACTTCACCGGCGACGGCTGCCGCCGGGACGAGGATGGCTACTACTGGATCACCGGGCGGGTGGATGACGTCCTGAACGTCTCGGGCCACCGGCTGGGGACGGCGGAGATCGAGAGCGCCCTGGTCGCCCACCCCGACGTGGCCGAGGCCGCGGTGGTCGGCTACCCGCACGACGTCAAGGGACAGGGCGTCTACTGCTTCGTGACCCTGAACGCCGACGTGACGCCCACCGACGTCCTGCAGGCCGACCTGAAGGGCTGGGTCCGGCGCGAGATCGGGGCCTTTGCGGCGCCCGATATCGTCCAGTTCGCCCCCGGCCTGCCCAAGACACGCTCGGGCAAGATCATGCGCCGCATCCTGCGCAAGATCGCCGAGAACGACCTGTCGAACCTGGGCGACACCACGACCCTGGCGGACCCCGCGGTGGTCGACGACCTCGTGAAGAACCGACAGGCCTGAGCCCGGCTTGGACGCCGCTCTTCCAGAGGCGCTCCGCGCCGCCATCGACCGGCGCCTGGAGGGACAGGGGCGGGCCGGACTGGCGCAGAGGGCCCAGGCCCTGTCCGAAGGCTATCGTGGCGGCCGGGCCTCCTCAGCCCTGGTGAGGGGGGAGGCTGACGCCCTCGCCTACGCCCTGACCCGGACCCCGGCCACCTACGCCGCCGCCCGCCGCGCCCTGGACGAAGTCCTGGCCCTGCGCCCTGGCTTCGATCCGTCCGACCTGCTGGACGTCGGCGCCGGACCCGGCGGCGGCGGCTGGGCCGCCCTTGACGCCCTGCCCGGCCTGTCCTCCGTGACCCGCCTGGATCACAGCCCAGCCTTCCTCGACCTGGCGGAGGACCTTGCAGCCGCCGGTCCCGCGCCTCTGGCGTCCTCGGCTCGCCTGCGGGCGGACCTCGCCGATCCGGCGCTTTCGCCGCCGGAGGCCGACCTGGTCCTGGCGGCCTACGCCCTGACCGAGGTCCCCGCGGCGACCCTGCCGGGCGTGGTCGAGCGGCTGTGGGCGGCGACCCGGGGCCTCTTCCTGGTGGTGGAGCCCGGCTCGCCGGAGGCCTGGCGCCGGGGACTGGAGATCCGCACCCGCCTGCTGGCGGCGGGCGCGCGCCTCGTGGGACCCTGCCCGCACGAGGTCGCCTGCCCATTGGCGGCGCCGGACTGGTGCCACTTCGCACAGAGGCTGCCCCGGGGCCGCGAGCATCGCCTGGCCAAGGGCGGCGCGGCGCCCTTCGAGGACGAGAAGTTCTTCTGGCTGGCCTTCGAGCGCCCCGTCGCCCTTGCGCCCGACCGCTCCGCCAGCCGGATCATCGCACCGCCCAGACCGGGCAAGCCTGGCGTGCGGCTCCGCCTTTGCCGGCCGGACGGTCGGGTGGAGGACGCCGAGATCCTGCGCCGGAACAAGGCCGCTTACGCTCGAGCCCGACGGTTGGGCTGGGGTGACACCTTCGACCCGGAAGCGCCTCAGTAGGGCGGGGGCTGGGTCGTCGCGGAGTCGGCGCCCTGGATGAGATCTCCCACCGCATCCTGACCCGCCGGCGTCC
>CANGRP010000289.1 GCA_947456005.1 Caulobacteraceae bacterium | reverse complement strand
GGTCCGGGCCGCCAGGGTCTCGAGGTCCCCATAGGAAACATCGGCGGCGCCGGGCTGGCGGAAGGCTGGCCGGTTTCGGTCGGCCGGAAATCCCGAGGCCAGCAGGCTGAAAAGGTTCCCGGACATGGCTCCACTCCCCCGACGGCGACCTCCGGGCGGTAGCACGCCGGCCAAGGACGCCCAACCCCTTCCAGCTCCCACGGCGGCTCCCCCTGGGAGGGCGCCCGGAGGGGGTCAACGGCGCCTCAGCAGACCCCCTCACCCGCCTTCGGCGGGAGCTCCCCCTTGGGGGAGCAATGGCGCCCTAATTCCTCCCCCCAAGGGGGAGGTGGACCGCTTCAGCGGGCCGGAGGGGGTCAACGGCGCCTCAGCGGCGCCCCTCCCTCTGGGGGAAGCAATTTGGCGGTTCAGTTCACCACCGGCCCAATGGGCGCGACGGATGAGGGCGACAGCTGCGGGAGCGCGGTCGCGGCGGATTGACAGACGACGAGGCCGCCCGTCTCCTGCGCGCCTAGCGTAGACAAGGGAGAAGGTGATGGAGATCGTGACTGTTCTGGCGGTGAACGCGGCGATCTCGGCCGCAGTGTTCCTGGGACTCTGGCGCTATGCGGTCGCCAAGCAGGATCCCAGCTTCATCGACAGCTGGTGGGGCGCCGGCATGGTGCTGATCGCCGTGACCACCTACCTCCAGTCGCAGGGCGGTGACCACGCCCTGGTCCTGACCCTCCTTTGCGCCGCCTGGGGCCTGAGGCTGGGCTACCACCTGATCCGCCGCTGGCGCCGGGAAGGCGCGGACCGTCGGTACTCCCGCATGATGGCGGACGCCAAGGAGACGAAGGGCTGGAGCTTCGCCAAGGCCAGCCTGATCTACGTCTTCTCCCTCCAGGCCGTCCTGCAGTTCATCGTCTGCCTGCCCATCCAGCTCGGCCAGATGTCCGCCCCCGCGACCCTTGGCCCGCTGGCCTGGGCCGGGATCCTGGTGGCGGTGGTCGGCATCCTGTTCGAGACGATCGGCGACGCCCAGCTGGAGCGCTTCAAGGCCAACCCGGAGAACGCCGGCAAGGTGCTGGACACCGGCCTGTGGCGCTACACCCGCCATCCCAACTATTTCGGCGACGCCTGCGCCTGGTGGGGCATGTACCTGGTGGCCGCCGAGACGGGGCTGCTGGGCGCCCTGTCCATCGTCGGCCCGATTCTCCTGACCTTCCTGCTGACCCGCTGGAGCGGCGTGCCCACCACCGAGGGGCCCATGCGCCGCAAGAAGCCTGACTATGAAGCCTATGTGGCGCGCACCTCGGGCTTCATTCCCATGCCGCCGAAGCGCGGGAGCTGAAGCCCGGGATCATCTCAGGCCCCGCCCAGAAGGCGTGGGTCCCGCTGGAGATCTTGTGCGGCAGGGCGATCCGGCAGACGGGGCCTTCCTCGATGCGTTGGGCGTCGATGAGGACGCACTCCGAGGCCTGACGGTTCTCGTCGATGAGGAAACTGACCAGGTAGCCGTCGTCTTCCGCGGTCGCGCCCCGGCGCGGGGCGAAGGGCGCCTCGCTGGCGAAGACCCCGGCGGGTAGGCGATACTCCCAGGACCGCCCGGTCTCGAGGTCCGACTTCACGAAGCCGTTGAACAGGAACCAGCCCGGCTCCGGCAGGGTCGAGTAGGCGTAGCGATGCCGCCGGCCGGCGTAACGGCCGTTGATCATGCCGAACTCCATGATCCGCGGGTCCAGCTTCTCCTCGCGGGTCGTACCGTCGCGCAGGTTGAACCTCCAGCGGTGCAGGTGCGGCCGGAAACTCATCTCATCCAGGTAGGCCATCATGTGACCGAAGCCGGGAGGGGCGTCGGCCCGGGGCGGGGGCATGGGTTCGTCCTGGAAATAGCCGTCCAGGACCACCTCATCGCCGTCCTCGTAGGCGTTCAGCCAATGCAGGACGTAGGTGGGCGCGGCCTGGAACCAGCGCGGCTCGCCCCCCTCACGGGGCAGGATGGCGAAGCGGCTGGGCAGGCCCTCATGAAGCCGGACGGCGTGGATGTCCCGGGCCAGGAGGTCGGCATCCCAGAAGACCGGCAGGTCGTTGAGGATCACGAAGCGCTCTGTGAAGGCCATGTCATGCGGCAGGCGCGGCCCGGGGATGTCGATGGGCTGGAGCACCTTGAGCCGGTTGTCCGGCCCCACCAGGCCATAGTGCAGGTAGGGGGCGTGCTTCGAATAGTTGAAGAACATCAGCTCGCCGGTATGCTCGTCCACCTTAGGATGGGCCGAGATGCCGTCGATAGGGGTCCAGCCTTCAACGCCGAGGGTCTCGAGGGTGACGGGGTCGAGGCGGTAGCCTTCGCCGCACTGATAGAATGTCGACAGGGCCGTTCCAGCGTGGACGACGATGTCGGTGGACGAGGAGTCCTTCAGGGCGCCATGGGCGCCGAAGCCCGGCCGCTTCGCCAGCTGGACGGGATCGGCAAGGCCGCCCCAGAGCGACCCCCCGGCTTCCTGCTCAGCCCGGAACCCGCGGGTGCGGACAAAGCGGTTGGCGTAGCTGGCGCAGCCGCCCCGGAAGACCATCCGGTGGATCATGCCGTCACCGTCGAACGGATGGTAGCGCCCCAGGGGCTCGTGGACGGGGTTCTCGGTGTTGCGGAGGTAAACGCCCTCGATGTCGTCCGGGATGCGCCCCTCCAGGACCTCCGGGTCCGGCAGATCGACCTCCTCGTGGAGCGGCGTCCAGGCCCCGGTCATGTAGGGATGGCGGGTCTCGCCAAGGGTTGTCACGACAAGCGGCTGTCGACGGAGGGGCATGGCGGACCTCGGCAGAACTTCAGGAGCCGCCAGACTAGGACGGATCCATCAAATACGCATCCAGATCATGGAGCCGGCGACAGGCCCACCCGGGCTGCGCGCGGGCCTGGGGGAGGAATGACAGCGCCCAGGGGAAGCAGCGGTGAGGGGGTCAACGGCCCCTCAGCAGACCCCCTCCGGCCCGGGGGCGTCGCCCCGGTCCACCTCCCCCTGGGGGGAGGAATGACTGAGCCAATTGCTCCCCCAAGGGGGAGCTCCGCGCGAAGCGCGGTGAGGGGGTCTGCGGAGACGCCGTTGTTGCCCTCCGTCGCGCTGCGTCACCCTGGAGGGAGTGGCGGCGACCGCCGGGATAGGAAGCGCCT
>CANGRP010000288.1 GCA_947456005.1 Caulobacteraceae bacterium | reverse complement strand
TCCGCCGCACGGCGCTGGGCGGCCTCGGCGGCGACCTGGGCCGCCAGGGCTTCCACCTCGGCCTGGACCTGGTCGCGCTCGACCTCCGCCAGGCGCAGGGCGGACTCCAGTTCGGGGCCCCGGGACGGGGCGGCGGCGACCTCCGCCTCCAGGCGGCTGATGTCGGCGGCCAGGCGGGCCAGGGCCTCCTCGGCGTCGGCTGTGATCTGGGTCTCGCGGGCCCGGTCAACCTCGATTCGGGCGATGTCGGCCTCGAGCCTGCGGACCTCCTCGGCCAGGGCCTCGGCCTCTCGCTCCAGCCGGTCGCGGTCGATGGCCAGCTTGTTCAGGACGGCCGCGGCCAGGGTCTCGGCGTCCCGCAGGGCGGGCATGGCGGCCTCGGCCCGGGCCGAGCGGGCGCTGGCCGCCGCCGCCGCCCGAGCCGTGCCCTCGACCCCCCGGATCGCCTCTTCGGCCTCGGCGGACAAGCGGCGCACCGACTCTCCTGCCTCGGCCCAGCGGGCGTAGAGCACGGCGGCCTGGAGGGTGCGGATCTCGCCGGAGAGCCGGCGATAGCGCTCGGCGTTCCTCGCCTCCCGCCGGAGGCGGTTCAGGGCGGAGTCCAGCTCCCGGGCGATGTCGTCCAGGCGGGACAGGTTGGTCTCTGCGGCCCTGAGGCGGAGCTCGGCCTCGTGCCGGCGCGAATGAAGGCCCGAAACTCCTGCGGCCTCCTCCAGGATCATCCGGCGGTTCTGCGGCTTGGCGGCGATCAGTTCCGAGATCTGGCCCTGGCGCACCAGGGCCGGGGAGTTGGACCCGGTCGAGGCGTCCGCGAACAAGAGCTGCACGTCCCGGGCGCGAACCTCCCGGCCGTTGATCCGGTAGGTGGAGCCCTCGCCCCTGTCGATCCGGCGGACCACTTCCAGGACCGGGCTGTCATTGTAGGCCGCCGGCGCCCGCCGCTCGGCGTTGTCGATGGTGAGGACGACCTCGGCGTGGTTGCGGGAGGTCCGGCCGCCCGACCCGGCGAAGATAACGTCGTCCATGCCGCCGGCCCGCATGGCCTTAGCGGAGTTGGCGCCCATCACCCAGCGCAGGGCTTCCAGAAGATTGGACTTCCCACAGCCGTTCGGACCGACAATACCCGTGATTCCGGGCTCGATGCGCAGTTCCGTCGCATCGACGAAGGACTTGAAGCCGGAGAGCCTGAGTCGCTGGAACTGCACCTGTCCTCCCGGCTCCGCCTACTTTGAGGCTTCTGCGACGGCCTTCTCCAGGGCCTCCAGGGAGATTTCCCCGGTCCCGACCGACTTGCCGTTGATGAAGAAGGCCGGCGTACTGGTGATCCGGTCCTGCTTCACCGCCCGCTCGACCCGTTCGTTCAGAGCCTTGAGGGCGGCTTCATCGGTGATGCAGGCGTTGAACTGGGCCTCGGTCAGGCCTGCCGACTGGGCGACGCGGAGTAGGACGCCGCGCATGTCGCCGGTCTGAAAGATCTCCTGCTGGCCGCGGAAGATTGCGTCCAGGACGGTGAAGTACTTGTCCTTGCCGGCGCAGCGGGCGGTCAGGAAACCCGCGGCCGCCAGCTCGTTCGGCGGGGTGAGGAACTCCTTCAGGGTGTAGTGCACCTTGCCGGTGTCGATGTACTTCTCCTTGAAGGCGGGGAAGACTTCGTTGTTGAAGGTCGCGCAATGGACGCAGCTGGCCGAGGCGTACTCCACCATCTTCAGGGGCGCCTTGGGATCCCCGAGGGTCATGTCGTCGGCGGACGGAGCGGGGCCCTGGCTGCAGGCCGCGAGCAGGAGGGCGCCGGCCAGGGCGACCAGGGCGAGGGGCTTGAAGCGGGACATGACGCCTCCAGAAAGCAGTTAAAGAAGGAATAGAACGCGATTCTCGGTCGTCGGGGACGGTGGGCCAAGGGCCTGTCACGGACTTCCGGGCGGGTTTCTGTGGACGGACCGTCCGAGGCTGACCAGCGCGCGCCGCAGGCGATCGGTCCTCGCCGTTTCGGCCTCCCGTGCAAGCTCCGCCTCAACGGCGGCGTCGAGGGGCGGTGGGCGACGCCGACCGGCCAGCTGGGCGGGCGCCTGGACGGGGCGCAGCCGCAGGGGCCCCTGGACGACCCGGAGCCGTCCCGCCGATCCCGCCCCGAGGAACAGGTTGACCCGCTCCAGGATCTCGGCGCTGCGGTGCTGGATCAGGGTCGCGGACGGACCGGCGACGCGGATTTCGAGGACGCCGGGCGTCCCGCCCCGGGGCGAGGACAGCTTCACGGGCTCGGTCCGGCGGGCGAGGTCGGCCCCGACAATCTCCGGCCACCGGGCCTGCAGGGCTCCGGGACCTTGCCCGAACCGCTCGTCCAGCGCTTTCAGGAGGGGCGTCAGGCTACGCCCTGCAGGGGGCGCCGCCCGCCGCGCAGGCCGGGTCCGGCGGCGGGCGAGGATCTCCGCAGCTTCGGCGAGGGTAGGCAGTCTCCGGCTCGGCATGTTCCCAGTCTATAGCGGGAGGCGCGGGGGGAGCGAGTCCCGGTCGGGCGAAGCCGGTGCTTTCCGCCTGGCGGTGAAACCTCGTAGTCTCGCTCCATGACTCCAGACCGCCTTCAGGCGCGCATCCGCGACTGGTACCACGCCAACGCCCGGACCCTGCCCTGGCGGCGACCGCCGGGCGACGGCGCCGTCACCCCGGACCCCTACCGGGTCTGGCTCTCCGAGGTGATGCTCCAGCAGACCACCGTGGTTCACGCCGCCCCCTACTACGAGGCCTTCCTGCGGCGCTGGCCCACTGTCACGGCCCTCGCGGATGCGGAGGACGCCGAGGTCATGGCCGCCTGGGCGGGCCTGGGCTACTACGCCCGGGCGCGAAACCTGCTGGCGTGCGCCCGGGCCGTCCGGGACCGGTTCGCCGGGCGGTTCCCGGATACGGAGGCGGCCCTGCTCAGCCTGCCCGGGGTGGGCCCCTACACGGCGGCGGCGGTGGCCGCGATCGCCTTTGACCGTCCGGCGAACGTGGTGGACGGCAATGTCGAGCGGGTCATGTCCCGGCTTTTCGCGGTGGAGACGCCCCTGCCGGCGGCGCGGGCCCAGTTACGGGACCTCGCCGCAGGTCTCGTGGACGGCGCCGCCCCCGGCGACTGGGCGCAGGCCTTGATGGACCTTGGCGCGACGATCTGCCGGCCGCGATCACCGC
>CANGRP010000287.1 GCA_947456005.1 Caulobacteraceae bacterium | reverse complement strand
TCGATACGGGGCTCCGATCCCGACGCCGCCCTGTACTGGCTCGCCCGCATGCTCGAGGGCGGTGAGGAGCCGCTCTTCATCGCCCGCCGGCTGGTCCGGGCCGCCATGGAGGATGTCGGCTCGGCGGATCCCATGTCGCTTGTCCTGGCCAACGCCGCCCGGGAGGCCTACGAGCACCTCGGCTCGCCGGAGGGTGAACTCGCCCTGGCCCAGCTGACCCTGCACCTGGCCTGCGCCCCCAAGTCCAACGCCGTCTACTCGGCCTTCAATCGCGCCCGGAAAGCCGCCCGGGAGACCGGATCGCTACCGCCGCCCGCCCACATCCTGAACGCCCCGACGCGCCTGATGAAGTCGCTCGGCTACGGCGAGGGCTATGTCTATGACCACGATGCGGAAGGCGGCTTCTCCGGCCAGGACTACTTTCCCGAAGGCATGGGACGCCGGACCTTCTACGAGCCCCGGGGCGAAGGCTCCGAGGCGCAGGTCCGGGACCGGCTGGCGCGTTGGGCCGAGATGCGGGGCGGGAGACGGCCCGGAGGGTCCCAATGAAGGAGTCGACATTGAGGCGGATGACCCTTCGACCGATTGGACAGTGCACGGCGGAGCAGCAGGAAGCCCTGAGGGGCCTGAGAAATCACCCCGCGATAAGGGGTGCGATGTACAGTGACCACATCATCGCCAGGGACGAACACGCCAGTTGGATGTCCGGCCTTGCAGGCGACCACCGGCGGCGTGTCTTCGTCGTGCTGACGCAGGACGGCGAAACAATGGGCCTCGTCAGCGTCACCGCGATCGACCCGACCCACAAGCGGGCGGATTGGGCGTTCTATCTGGCGCCGGAGGCCCGAGGCGGCCTGGGGGCCGCGCTGGAGTATCACCTGCTCGAGTACGTCTTTGGCGAGCTGGGCTTGGAAAAACTGAACTGCGAGGTGCTCGAGACTAATCCGGCCGTCGTCAGGATGCACGGGAAATTCCTCTTCCAGGAAGAAGGCTTCCGGCGTTCGAACATCTCCAAGGACGGCATCCGCATAGGCGTTCACTTCCTGGGTCTCACCCGTGAGGACTGGATGGCGGGGCGGGCCGCGGTCCGGGAGCGTATCCTGGATGTGCTCGATCGGTTTGAGATCGTGCTGGAGCCAGGCTCCTGAGGCGACTCCCGCTCGCCTGAGGGTGACGAAGGGGGAGCGCCTCCGCTAAATGGCGGGGTGAAGCCTCTCAAGCCCGTTCCCCTCAGCGCCGACCAGGTCGCCCACGTGCGGACCATGGTCTTCCACGAGGACGCCAGCCTCCTCGGCCTGAACAAGCCCGCGGGCCTGTCCAGCCAGGGTGGACGCGGTCAAGTGGTCACTCTGGACGAGATGCTCTGGGCCTTCGCCAAGCCCGGCAAGGCGCGGCCCCGGCTGATCCACAGGCTGGACAGGGATACCTCCGGGGTCATCCTCGCAGCCCGCACCCAGCCCGCGGCGAGCTTCCTCGGCAAGGCCATGATGGCCCGGAAGATCACCAAGACCTACCTCGCCCTCGTCGCGCCAGGGGCCCCGGTCCCGCCTTCAGGGCGGATCACCGAGGCCCTTCGCCGGGTCGAGACCGGACGGGAGGCGCGCATGCAGGTCTGCGCTGCAGGCCATCCCGACGCCGAGACGGCGGAGACCCGCTACCGCACCCTTGTGACCGTGGACGGGGCCGCCCTCCTGGAGGTTTCCCCTAGGACCGGCCGAATGCACCAGATCCGCGTCCACCTCGCCTCGATCCAGCGTCCCATCGCGGGCGACGCGTGGTATGGAGGCGCCCTGATGGTCGGGGGCCTGCCGGCGCCCAGGCTCATGCTCCACGCCTGGGCCCTGACCTTTCCGCACCCGGAAGGGGGACAGATGACGCTTCGCGCACCGCTGCCTGAGGACTTCGCCAGCCTGCTGTCCGGACTGGGCCTTCAGGCGCCCCCGGAACCGACTGTCCCATGAGCGGCAACCTCATGCTCGTCGCGGCCGGCGGCGGCGCGGGCGCGGTCCTGCGCTACCTCCTGTCCCTGTCCCTGGCCCTGTCCCGGCCGGGCGTCGGCTGGCCCTGGGCCACCTTCACGGCCAACATTGCGGGCGGCTTGCTCATCGGGTTCCTGGCGGGATGGCTGACCCTTCGCGCCGGGGCTGAGGGCGAGCGGGTCCGGCTTCTCCTCGGGGTCGGCGTCTTGGGGGGGTTCACGACCTTCTCGGCCTTCTCGCTCGAGACCTTGATGATGATCGAACGGCGGGCCTGGGCGCAAGCCGGCCTCTACGCCCTCCTGTCCGTTCTCCTCTCGACCGCGGCCGTCTTCCTTGGCCTCGCGGTCATGCGCCGGCTCGCCGCATGAGGGAGGTCCGCACCCTGACCGTGGATCCGGGGGAGGGCGGGGTCCGGCTGGACCGCTGGTTCCGCCGGCGATGGCCCCACCTGACCCAGGTCCAGATCCAGAAGCTCACCCGTTCGGGCCAGATCCGCGTCGGCGGCGCCCGGGTGCGGCCGGACACCCGCCTGGAGGCCGGCGACGAGGTCCGTGTTCCGCCCCTGCCGGACGCCCCAGCCGCCGACGCGCCCCGCCCCGCTCTGCCGTCCCGTGACGCCGCCTTTGCCCGGAGCCTGGTGCTGCACGAGGATGAGGCGGTCCTGGCCCTCAACAAGCCCGCCGGCCTCGCGGTGCAGGGGGGCACCAAGACCCGCAACCACATCGACCGCCTCCTCTCCGCCTGGGGGGAGGGGCTCGATCGACCCCGCCTTGTCCATCGGCTGGACCGCGACACCTCCGGCGTCCTGGTCGCCGGAAAGACTCCCGCCGCCGCCGCGCGCCTCGCCGGCGCCTTTGCCCGGCGCAAGGCGGAGAAGACCTACTGGGCCCTGGTCCTCGGTCACCCTCGGCCGCAGGACGGGATCCTCAGCCTGCCCCTGGTGAAGAAGGGCGTGGGCGACCGCGAACTGGTTGTGCCCGCCGAGCCCAAGGATCCCCGGGCCGAACCTGCCGAGACCGAGTTCACCCTCATCTCCCGCGCGGGGGATCGGGTCTCCTGGATGGCCCTGCGGCCCCACACCGGCCGGACCCACCAGCTGCGGGCCCACATGCTGGCCATGGGGCATCCGATCCTTGGGGACCCCAAGTACAACACCCCCGAGTCGGTCGGGCTCTCGGCCGGGCTGGGCCTGCAGCTCCATGCCCGCCGCC
>CANGRP010000286.1 GCA_947456005.1 Caulobacteraceae bacterium | reverse complement strand
GCCTTCATGGCTGCGCCGGTCTCACCGCCCTCGATGGCGGCCATCTGCGCATAGTGGTTCCGGGTCGCCTCATTGAGGGCGATGGGGAAGTCATGGGCGCCGATCCGGGCGAGGCCATGGGACAGGCGGACGATGGCGTTGTCCTTGACGGGCCGGGAGGAATGTCCGCCCGGGTTGGTGATGCGCGGGGTGAAGTCCTGGTAGACCTTCTCTCCCACCTGGATGCCCAGGAAGACCTTCTTCCCGTCGGGGCCGATCTGTCCGTTGGCGCCTTCGTTCAGCGCGAACTCGGCGTCCAGCAGCTGGGGCCGGTTGGCGATCAGCCATTCCACGCCGTTAAAGTGATCCGGTGTCTCCTCGCCGCAGGTCAGGGCCAGCCGGAGGCTGCGCTTCGGCTTCAGGCCCTCGCGCTTGTAACGGATCATGTTGTCAGCGAAGGCGGCGGCCATCGCCTTGTCGTCGGTGGCGCCGCGCGCATAGAAAAATCCGTTCTCCTCCACCAGGGTGAAGGGATCCCGCTCCCAGTCCGCCCGGTTCGCCTCGACCACGTCGATGTGGGCGAGAAGGAGGATGGGCTTCAGCTTGGGGTCCGTCCCCGCGAGGGTGGCGACCAGGGCGCCCTGCTTCGGCTGCTCAGGCGGGACCACAACCTCCATCTCCCGGTCCGTGTAGCCCGCAGCCTTGAGTCGGACGGCGAGGCGTTCAGCCGCCAGGGTGCAGCTGCCTGAGGACAGGGTCGTGTTGGTCTCGATCAGCTCCTTGTAAAGCTCTCGGAAGGCGATCTGGTCCGGCCTCAGGACAGGCTGGGCCGGCGGAGCCGCGGCGACAGGGGCGGCGCCCAGCAGGGCGAGACTGGCGATCAGCAGGGAACGGAACATGAGGCTTCCTCAGGCAGGACCCCAGTCTAGGGCGCAGTGGCCCCGCCCGGCTCCTCACGATCAGTTGAGGTCCTGGGGATCAGGGGGCGACGGGGGCAGTGGAGCGACGGGAACCCCGTCCTCCAGGAGCGCGCGGGCCTCCTCGGGGGTGGCCTCGCCATAGATCCCGCGTTCCTCCGACCGCCCCTCGTGGATGGCGCGGGCCTCGCGGGCGAAGGTATCGCCCACATAGTCGAAGTTGTCCTCGACATGCCGGCGGACCCGGCTGACCATCTCCATCATCATCTCGCGCGAAGGGCCTGGCGTCCGGTCGGCCTTTCCCTTCGAGGTGACCACGGAGGGAGCCATGATCTGCTTGCGCACGTCAGGCGTCCCACACAGAGGGCAGGAGACGAGGCCCCGCGCGGACTGGTCATCGAAATCGCCAGAGCTTCCGAACCAGCCCTCGAAGTCGTGGCCCGCGCTGCAGGCCAGGGCGTAGCGGATCACGGGAGGGTCTCCGGTCCCGTGAAGGCCCGGGCATTGGCCAGGGCCGGGATGGCGCGCCGGGCGCGGGTCGCAGCCGCGAGGTCGAGGTCCACCACCAGGACGCCGGGCTCATCATGGTCGAGGACGCCCAGCACCTCGCCCCAGGGCCCGACCGCAAGGCTCCGTCCCCAGGTCCCGCGCCGGTCTTCGTGGAAGCCGCCCTGGGCCGGGGCCAGGACGAAGCTTCCGGTCTCGATGGCCCGGGACCGGAGCAGGATCTCCCAGTGCGCCTCGCCCGTCGGCCGGGTGAAGGCGGCGGGCACGGTCATCACCTCCGCCCCGGCCAGGGCCAGGGCGCGGTACAGGGCGGGGAAGCGCATGTCGTAGCAGATCGACAGGCCCAGCCGGGCCTCTCCGGCCCGCGCCGTGACCGCGCGGTCGCCGGGGGCGTAGGCGGCGCTCTCGCGCGCCGTCTCGCCATTGGGCAGGTCGACATCGAACATGTGCAGCTTGTCGTACCAGGCCGAGACCTCGCCGTCGGGGCCGACCAGCAAGCTGCGGTTGGCCGCCTTCTCGCCGCCGGCGTCCACCAGGGCCGAGCCGACCAGGATGTGCAGGCCGCGCGCCCGGGCGACGTCGCGAAGGCCGCAGACCACCGGATCGGCGTCTACCGTCGTCAGGGCCGCATTCAGGAGGGCGCGGTCCTTCTGCAGGATGTTGGTTCCCTCGGGGGTGAGGATCAGCTCAGCGCCGGCCTCCGCCGCCTGGCGGACCAGGGGCAGGACATGATCCAGCGCGGCGGCCTGGGTCGCCGGCGTCCGGGTCTGGACCAGGGCGACGCGCACGCGCCTCAGCCCGCCAGCAGGGCGTCGAGACGGCCCTGGGCTTCCAGGTCATGCAGGTCATCGCAGCCGCCGACGTGCTGGCCGCCGATAAAGATCTGCGGATAGGTGGCCGCCCCGCCTGATTTCTTCAGCATTTCCTCACGCCGGGCCGGATCGAAGGCCGCCTCGATCTCGGTCACTTCCGCGCCCTTGCGCTCCAGGAGGCCCAGGGCCCGGACGCAGTAGGGGCAGAAGGGCTTGGTGTAGATGGTCACGGCGGCCATGCGCGTCTCCCTCGGCTCTCAGGGTCAGTTCTATATGGTGAGGCTTGCCGGGTCTTTAACCCTGGCGATGACGGCGGCGTCCACCCCTGCGGCGCCGGCGGCCTTCAGCGCCCGGGCGCAGGCCTCGAGCGTCGCGCCGGTGGTCATGACATCGTCGATGAGGAGGATGCGCCGTCCCTCCACCTGGCGACGGCGGCTGTCCGGGACGCGGAAGGCCGCGGCCACGTTCCGCCGCCGGCCGGTTCCTGAGCGTCCCGCCTGCGCGCCCGTGTCCCGCCGGCGGACCAGGGCGTCGGCCAGGTAGTCCCGCGACCAGAGGCGGGCCAGGGGCCGGGCGATCTCCGCGGCCTGGTTGTAGCGCCGCCGGAACAGGCGTGAGGGATGCAGGGGCACGGGGGCAATGGCGTCGGCCTCCGCCAGCAGGTCCCGGGACGAGCGCGAGATCCAGGCGGCGAACAGGCGCGAGAGGTCCGTCCGGTCGGCGTACTTGAGCTGGAGGACCAGGCCCCGGGAGGCCTCGTCGTAGAGGCAGGCCGCCCGGGCGCGGTCGAAGGCCCGGGGCTTGGCCAGGCAGGCCGCGCAGTGGGCGCCGGGTCCCAGGCTGAACTCGAAGGGCGTCCCGCAGCCGTCGCAGACCGGATCCTCCAGGAAGGCGATGCGGCTCCAGGCCTCGGAGGAGAGCCCGGGGGTCTGGACCGGTCGGTCATCATCCAGGGACCGGTGGGGATAGATGACGT
>CANGRP010000285.1 GCA_947456005.1 Caulobacteraceae bacterium | reverse complement strand
GGAGCTGATCGACCTCTACGCCCAGGGCAAGATCCGACCCTACGTCTCCGAGCGTTTCCCCTTTGCGAAGGCCGCCGACGCCATCGCCCATCTGGGCAGCCGCAAGGCCATGGGCAAGGTCGTCGTCACCCTCGGCGACTGACGGGAAGCGGACAGGAGATCGGACATGGCCGGACGGCTTGACGGCAAGGTGGCGATGATCACGGGGGCGGCTTCCGGCATCGGCCTGGGGACCCTGGAGCTCTTCGTTTCGGAGGGGGCGAGGGTGATCGCCGCCGACGTCCAGGACGAGAAGGGCGCCATGCTGGAGCGCCGGTTCCCGGACGCCGTGCGCTATGTCCGCTGCGACGTCACCTCCGAGGCGGAGATCGTCGCCGCCGTGGCCCTGGCCGAGAGCGCCTTCGGGGGGCTCGACATCCAGTTCAACAACGCCGGCATCTCCGACGGCATGGGGACCATCACCGAGGTCACCGCGGACGGCTGGAACTGGATTTTCGATATCCTGGTCCGCGGCCCGGCCCTGGGCATGAAGCATGCGGTTCCCGCCATGCTGAAGCGCGGCGGCGGCTCGATCATCAACACCGCCTCCATCGCCGGCCTTCAGGCGGGCTGGGGTCCGATCGCCTATTCCACGGCCAAGGCCGGGGTGGTGCACATGAGCCGCTGCGCCGCCGCCCAGCTGTCGCCCCAGGGCATCCGGGTCAACGCCATCTGCCCCGGCCTGATCGCCACCTCCATCTTCGGCGCCACCCTCGGCATGACCCGGGACGCCGCCGACCAGATGGCCGCCCTGGTCGCCCAGAACGCCCAGATCGCCCAGCCGGTGAAGAAGCCGGGCCTGCCCCAGGACATCGCCCAGGCGGCCCTCTACCTGGCCTCCGACGCCTCGGCCTTCGTCACCGGGACCCACCTGGTGGTCGACGGCGGCATCACGGTGGGCTCGCGGCACAGCTGGGACCCTGAGGCCGGCTCGCCCTTCGCGGCCATCTTCGGGGAGTCCTTCATGCAGATGGCGGCCGGTCCCGGTCAGACTTGAACCGCCTTTTCCGCGCCTTCGCCGGCCTGTCGCCCAACGTCCGCGGCGCTCTTTGGATGACCGCGTCGGCCCTGGCCTTCACGGTCATGACGACCCTGATCAAGTTCCTCGGCGAGGGATACTCGGCGGGGCTCCAGACCTTCTACCGCCAGGCGGCCGGTTTCCTGATCCTGCTGCCGATCATCCTGCGCCACCGGTCGGCGGCCTTCGCCACCAGCCGCCCGGGCCTGCTCATCTTCCGGGCCGGCGCCGGAACGCTGGGCACGATGCTGTCCTTCTACGCCTTCCAGAACATGCCCCTGGCGGACGCCAACGCCCTCTCCTTCACCCGAAGCCTTTGGCTGGTGCCCCTGGCCGCCTTCGTGGTCGGCGAACGGATCGGGCCGCTGCGGATCTTCGCCGCCTTGGCGGGATTCGCCGGCGTTCTGATCATGGTCCGACCCGGAGCGGGCGGGGAGTTCGCCCTGGGGCTCCCGGCCCTCGCCATGCTGGCGTCCTCCTTCCTCTTCGCCTTGACGGTGACGGGAATGAAGGTCCTGACACGCGACCATGCGCCGACAGTGCTTCTGGTCTGGGCGGCCACCCTGGGCCTGGTCTTCTCGGTTCCCGGCGCCCTGATCTCGTGGGCCTGGCCGACCCCGACCGATCTCGCCCTTCTCTCCCTCATGGGCGTCATGGGCACCGCGACCCAGGCCTTCTACATCCGGGGCATGGCGGCCGGCGACGCCGCCGCCATGGCGCCAGTGGACTACATCCGCCTGGTCTTCGCCGCCGCCGTCGGCTTCCTGCTCTTCGCAGAGGTCCCCACCGTCTGGACCCTCGTCGGCGCCTCCGTGGTCGTGGCCTCCACCCTCTTCATCACCTGGCGCGAGCACGCCGCTTCCCGCTCAAGCGTCACCCCGCGATCCTGACAGCTTCGCCCGCCCTTCGGCCCGGGCATCCGCAAGATGCTTGACGGTCAGAGCGAGGGCGAGTCCAGTTGACGTCCTCCGCCCGGGCGATGTCGCGCCGGGTCAACCGGAACCCCCGGGGCTTGCCCATGGACACGAAGATGCGCGCAGCTGACGGACTCTACGCGCTGACCCTGGCCTTCCTCTTCTCGCATGAGGTCGACGCCGCCTATCGCCATGAATGGCGGGTTCTTCCGCTGACGAGCTTCCTGCCGGACGATGTCGGGCGGGAGCTCTTCATCTGGCTCCACGTCCCTCTCTTCGCGGCGATCCTGATCTACGGGTCCCGGCGTCCCGTCAGGGTCTGGCTGGCGGCGTTCGCCGTGGGACACGTCCTGCTCCACTGGATTTTCAGGAACCATCCGGCCTACGAGTTCAACAACCTGTCTTCGTGGCTCCTGATCCTCGGGGCCGGGCTGTTCGGAGCCCTGTACCTGGCGGCGGACCCGCCCTGGCGAAAGGCCGGTTGAGCCGTTCGCGCCGGCCTCACTTCGACAGAAGGAGGTAGACGAAGCCGATATAGGCGGCGAGGAAGGCGACGCCTTCCATCCGGGTCAGTCGTCGTCCCGTCAGGGCGAAGACCAGGAGCAGGGCGGCTGACGCGACAAGCACGCCCCAGTCGAGCAGGCCCACATCCTCCGGGATCGGGAAGGGCCGGATCAGGGCGGTCACGCCCAGTATGCCCAGGATGTTGTAGATGTTCGACCCGACGATGTTGCCGAAGGCGACGTCCGACCGGCCCTTGAGCGCCGCAGCCAGGGTGGCCACGAGCTCGGGCAGGGAGGTGCCGATCGCCACGATGGTCAGCCCGATCACGGTCTCGGAAAGGCCGGCGATCCGCGCCGTCGCCACTGCGCCCGTGACCAGGAGGTCCGCGCCCAGCATCAGGAGACCGAGGCCCGCCGCCACGAACAGGCCCGAGACCCAGAGGGCCTGGGGCGCCGGGTCGTGGGTGTGCGAGGACTCGATATGCACCTCGGCCGCCGTCCCGCCCCGGCTTTCGAGGCGCCAGACCACGAAGACATAGACCGCAAGTCCCGCGAGGAGCAGGATTCCGATGGGCCGATTGAGCTCGCCGAAGGTCAGGGCGAGGCCCGCGAGGAGAACGGAGACCCCCAGGGCGATGACGCCGTCGCGCCCCACGGCCGCCGGGTTGACCGAGATCGGCTTGATCAGCAGCACCAGGGCGAGGATCAGCAGGATGTTGCCGATGTTG
>CANGRP010000284.1 GCA_947456005.1 Caulobacteraceae bacterium | reverse complement strand
TAGCCCTCGTGGGGGATCTGGTCCAGCACCCGGCCCCGGCCGGCGGGACTGTCACGCCAGGCCCTGAGGCCCGCGACCATGTCGCGGCGCATGGCCTCCGACACCGCGAGCCGGGTCGTGGAGCGCCCCCGCGCCCGCGCCGCGGCGACGTCCTCTGCATTGGCGGCGGCGAACCGGGACCAGACGGCCTCGTCCTCGAGCCGCCGGGCGAGGTGTTCAAAGAAGGCGGTGATCGCCGAATCTGCAACCTCGGACAGGGCTGTGAAGGCGGCGCCCGCCGCGGCGGTCGCCCGCTCGACGGCTGCGCCCACGGCGGCGGGAACATGCAGGAGGTCGCCGGTATCCTGGACCACCACCAGCCGGTCGCCTGGCCGGAATGCGGCCGAGAGTTCGGGGGTGACAAAGGTCATTCGGTCGCCGCCGAAGAGGACAGGCATGCCCGCCGGAAGCGCCTCGAGCGGCGCGATCCTCTCTCCGTGCTCCGACATCGCCTCCCCGCTGGCTCCGGACCCTTAGGCTCAGACTGAGCCTTACTAGACCAAACGTGGGTCGGCGCCACGGCGGAAAATCCGCCGCCGCCGGGCCCGCCGGATCAGGTGCGGATCATCGGCAGGCGGAAGGTGGCCTTGCCTGTGGCGGCGAGGACGGCGTTGGCGACGGCGGGGCCGATGACCGGGGTCCCGGGCTCGCCCACGCCTGAAGGCGGGTTGGTCGAGGGCAGGATGTGGGTCTCGACCGTCGGCGCCTCGGAGTTTCGCAGGACGGGGTAGGTGTCGAAGTTCTGGCGCTCGACGGCTCCGGCCTTGACGATCATCTCGTCGTGCAGGGTCGCCGACAGGCCGTAACAGGTCCCGCCTTCCACCTGGGCGGCGATCTGGTCGGGCGAGATCGCTGTCCCGCAGGCAATGGCGCTGACCACCCGCCCGACCTTCGGGACGCCGTCCACGATCCGGACCTCGGCGATCTGGGCGACCACCGAGCCGAAGCTTTCGTGGACGGCCACCCCACGGGTCACGCCGGCGGGTGCAGGCTTGTCCCAGCCCGCCTTCTCCGCCGCCAGCTTGAGCACGGCGATGTGCCGCCCGGCGCCGGCCTTCTCGAAGAGGGCCAGGCGATAGGCCACCGGGTCCTTGCCGGCCTTGCGGGCCAGCTGGTCGATGGTGTGCTCCATGACGAAGGCGGTGTGGGTCGCGCCCACCGACCGCCACCAGAGCACGGGAATCCCCAGCTCCGGCATCAGGACCTGACCGTCCACGACGGGGGTCGCCTTGAGGTAGGGCGAGCCCATCGCCCCTTCCACGGTGCTGGAATCGATCCCCTTGGGCGCCATGGGCGAGCCCTTCATCAGGGATTGGGTGACCACGCGGTGGGTCCAGGCGGCCGGGAAGCCGTCCTTGTCGAGGCGGATTTTGAGACGGTGATGGGTCAGCGGGCGGAAATAGCCCGCCACCATGTCGTCCTCGCGGGTCCAGACCAGTTTCACCGGCGTGCCCTTGCCCACCTTCTTGGCGATGTGCACGCATTCGGCGACGAAGTCCGACTGGAAATTCGCCCGTCGGCCGAAGGAGCCGCCGGCGAACAGGTTCTCGATCTGGACCGAGCCAGGGAGGGTCATGGCGATCCGGGCGGTGTTCAGCTGGTCCATGGTCGGCGACTGCGAGGCCACGGTCAGCTTGACCCCGCCCTTGCCGCCCACCTGGGCGACGCAGTTCATCGGCTCCATGGTCGCGTGGGCCAGGAAGGGGAAGTCATACGTCGCCTCGAAGATCTCGCCGTCGCCGGCCGCCGCAGCGTCGCCGCGGGTCTCGAAGGTCTCCCACTTCAGCTTCTCCGGCAGGGCGCCCTTCCCCGCGGCCCACTCCGCATACCTCGCCTCGATCTCCGCCGAGCCGAGGGGTTCAGCCTTGGCCTCGTCCCAGGTCACCTTCAGGGCGTTACGGCCCTGGAGGGCCGCCCAGGTGGACCTGGCCACAACGGCGACGCCGGTGGGGATCTCGATGACATCCACGACCCCGGCGACCTTGCGCGCCTCGGCGTCGTCGAAACCGCTGACCTTGGCCCCGAACCGCGGGGCGTGGGCGACGACGGCCGTGAGCAGGCCCTCCATCTTCACGTCCTGGGTATAGCGCGCCTCTCCGGTGCTCTTGGCCCGGGAATCCTTGCGGCGGACCCGGTCGGTGCCGATCAGGCTGAAATCGGCATGTGACTTCAGCTTCGGCTCTGCAGGGGGCGTAATGGCCGAGGCCGCCTGGAGCAGCTCGCCAAAGCCGGCGGACTTGCCCGACCCGGCGTGGCTAACAACCCCGTCCTTCACGGTGAGTTCAGCCTCGGGGACCTTCCAGGCCGCCGCGGCGGCGCCTGTGAACATGGCCCGGGCGGCGGCGCCGGCCTTGCGCAGCTGCATCCAGCTGTTGGGGATGGCGGTGGAGCCCCCCGTGCCCTGCACGCCCATCAGGGTGTTGGCGTAGAGCTTGGCGTTGGCGGGCGCCTGTTCGACGCTGACCCGGCTCCAGTCGGCGTCCAGTTCCTCTGCGACGATGGCCGCCAGGCCCGCATGGGTGCCCTGCCCGAATTCGATGTGCTTGTTGAAGACGGTCACCGCCCCGTCGGCGGCGATCCGGATGAAGGGACCGAAGGCGCCGACCTCGGTCTTGGCCCCCATGGCCAGGAGGTCGGCGGGCCCGCACCCCACGAGGAGGGCGCCGGAGACGAGGGCGGTTCCGACCACCATTTCCCGGCGGGTAGCCCCGGATCGGGCGGCGTCCTGGTCGACATGGGCGTTCATGGAGGAGCTCCTAGGGGGCAGGACTTCAGGCGCGCGACTGGGCGGCGGCTTCGCGGATGGCGGCGCGGATGCGCTGGTAGGCGCCGCAACGGCAGATGTTGCCATCCATGGCGGCGTCGATGTCCGCGTCGGAAGGATTGGCGTTGCCGGCGAGCAGGGCGACCGCGCTCATGATCTGGCCGGACTGGCAGTACCCGCACTGGGGCACATCCAGCTTCACCCAGGCGTCCTGGACGGGATGGGTCCCGCCGAGGCCCTCGATAGTGGTGACTTTCACGCCGGCCAGGGCGCTGACCGGCAGGGAGCAGGAGCGTACGGGCGCGCCGTCGGCGAGAACGGTGCAGGCGCCGCACTGGCCGACTCCGCAGCCATACTTGGAGCCGGTCAGTCCGGCCTCGTCCCGCAGGACCCAGAGAAGGGGGGTGTCGGGCGC
>CANGRP010000283.1 GCA_947456005.1 Caulobacteraceae bacterium | reverse complement strand
GGACGCCAGACCCTGACCGAGACCTTCGCCAAGCAGTTCCTGCGCACCCTCGCCTCCGCTGCGGGGCGGGAGATCCTGCGCGGCGTCCTGGGGGGCATGCGTCGTCGCTGACGGCCGCCGCCCACGAAAAAGGGGCCGGCCCCGAAGGACCGGCCCCTCTTGTCGTCCAGTTTCGCGATCTAGCGCGGCGCCATGCGGATGGAGCCGTCGAGACGCACGTCCTCGCCGTTGAAATAGCCGTTGGTGATCATGGTCAGGGCCAGCTGGGCGTACTCTTCGGGATGGCCGAGACGCTTGGGGAAGGGCACCGAGGCGGCCAGGGCTTCCTTCACCTGGGGCGGGGCGCCGTTCATCAGGGGCGTGGCGAAGATGCCCGGCAGGATGGTGTTCACCCGGATGCCGTCGCCGGCCAGGTCGCGGGCGATGGGCAGGGTCATGCCGACCACGCCGCCCTTGGAGGCCGAATAGGCCGCCTGGCCCATCTGGCCGTCCTCGGCCGCCACGGAGGCGGTGTTGACGATGGCGCCGCGCTCACCGTCCTCGAGGGGCGGAAGGTCCAGCATGCCCTTCGCCGACTTGGCGACGCAGCGGAAGGTGCCGACCAGGTTGATCTGGATGATCAGGTTGAAGGCGTCGAGGGGGAAGTGCTTGGTCTCGCCGGTCTGCTTGTCGCGGCTGGCGGTCTTGGCGGCGTTGCCGGTGCCGGCGCAGTTCACGAGGATCCGCTCCTGGCCGTGCGCGGCGCGGGCCTTCTCGAAGGCCGCGTCGACGTCGGCGTCGGAGGTGACGTTGCATTTGCAGAACACGCCGCCCACTTCTTTGGCGACCTGTTCGCCCTTCGCCTCGTTCATGTCGAAGATGGCGACCTTGACGCCGTGCGCGGCCAGGGCGCGGACGGTGGCCTCGCCGAGGCCGGAGGCGCCGCCCGTCACGACGGCGGCGATGGAGGAATCGAGTTTCATGGACGCTGAGCTCCCGTGCTCGTCTGAGGAAAACCTTGTATCCTTGCCTTTAGCCCGATGAACCCAGACTCAAAAGCATCACGTGACGTCAATTCCGGAGGAATCGGCCCGGAGTCGCCGATTGCGCCGGAGCGCGCCCTGGTTCCCGAGGTCGTCCGGCTGAACACCGAGCGGGTGGCGCGGGGGTTCTGGCCAAAGATCCGGCGGGTCGCGACCCGGATTCCCTTCGCCGCAGACGCCCTGGCGGTCTGGCGGTGCGCCCGGGATCCGGCCACCCCCCGGGCGGCCAAGGCCATGATGCTGGCGGCCCTGGCCTACTTCGTCCTGCCGACGGATGCGGTGCCCGACATCCTGGCGGCGGTCGGGTTCACGGACGACGCCGCGGTGTTCGCCGCCCTCCTGGCGGTGATCGGCAAGCACCTCAAGCCCGAGCACCGGACGGCGGCCGAGGCCGACCTGAAGCGCCTGCGCGGCGAGGACTAGCGCCCGATCTGGCCGTCCAGCATCTTGCGGATGCCGGGGCCGAAGGGCGGGCGAAGCATCTTCAGCGGGCCGATGTCCTTCTTCATCTGGCTGAAGATGGCCTTGCGGTGGCTGAACTCCCGGAAGCCGTCGACCCCGTGATAGCTGCCCATGCCGGAGGGACCGACGCCGCCGAAGGGCAGGTCCTCCTGGGCCACGTGCATGACCACGTCGTTCACGGTGACGCCCCCGGCCGTCGTCCGGCTGAGCACCTCTTCCCGCTCGGCGGCATCGTCGCCGAAATAGTAGAGGCCCAGGGGCCGGTCGCGGCCGTTCACATAGTCCAGGGCCTCGTCGAGGGTCTGATAGCTCTTCACCGGCAGGACCGGGCCGAAGATTTCCTCCTGCATCACCTTCATGTCGTCGGTGGGCTCCAGGATCAGGGTCGGCGCGATCTTGCGGTGCGGCTGCTGGGTGAGGTCCTCGCCCTCGGGCTTCAATTCGATCACCCGGGCGCCCTTGGCCCGGGCGTCGTCGATATAGCCGGTGATCCGGTCATAGTGCCGCTGGGCGATGATGGCGGTGTAGTCGGGATTGTCCTTGATCGTCGGGAACATGGTGGAGACCGAGGCGCGGGCGGCGGCGACAAAGCCCTCCACCTGGTCCTTCGGCGCCAGGACATAGTCGGGCGCCAGGCAGATCTGGCCGGCGTTCAGCGTCTTGCCGTTCATGACCCGGGCCGCAGCCACCGAAAGGTCCGCAGACTTGCCGAGGATGACCGGGCTCTTGCCGCCCAGCTCCAGGGTCAGGGGGACGAGGTTCTCCGCCGCCGCCTTCATGACGTGGCGGGCGATCGAGGTCGCCCCGGTGAAGATCAGATGGTCGAAGGCCAGGCGCGAGAAGGTCTCGCCCACCTCCGGCCCGCCGGTGACCACGGCGATCTCCTCCTCGGAGAAGGCGCCGGCGAACATGGTCCGCATCAGCTCCGAGGTGGCCGGGGTGAACTCGGACGGCTTGATCATGGCCCGGTTGCCGGCGGCGAGGATGCCGGCCAGGGGGGCGAAGGTCAGGTTCACCGGGAAGTTCCAGGGGCTGATCACCCCCACCACGCCCTTGGGCTGGAAGCGCACCTCGGCCTTGGCGCCGAACAGGCCCAGGATGGCCGGTGTCGGCTTGCGCTTCTCCGGGCGCATCCATTTGGCGAGGTTGTCCCGGGCATGCTGCAGGGGGCCGATGGAGCCGGCGATGTCGGTGAAGGCCGTGGCTTCCCGGGACCGGGAGCCGAAGTCCGTGTTCAGCGCCTCCTCGATCTCCCGGCGGTTCTCGCGCAGCAGCCGGATGCAGCGGTCGATGCGCTCGATCCGCAGGGCCGCGCTGGCCTCGCCATCGCGCAGGTGGGCCGCCTTCTGGCGCTCGAGAATGGCCTGCATGTGCATGGGGATCCCTCCGACTTTACACTGTATAACAAAATACAAGGATGATGATCCCGTCAAGATAGGGCGGTGGACGTGCGCCGCCATCCCCTCGGGCTCAGAACGACCGGGCGGAGCGCCCGGCCGCCACCAGGGGCGTGAAGGCGCCGAGGATCAGGCGGGAGGCGTCGAAGGGCGGGGCCCCGGCGCTGTCCATCCGGGGATCCCGGTGCATGCGTTCCTCGGCGGCCTCCAGGAAGGCCTTGCTGGGCCAGACCTGCCAGGCGAAGACGATCTTCTCCCCGGGCCGGGCGGCGACCGCCCTGCGGAAGTCGGTCTGCTTGCCGTCGGGAACGAAATCCTCCCAGCTCTCGACGATCTCGAGGCAACCATACTC
>CANGRP010000282.1 GCA_947456005.1 Caulobacteraceae bacterium | reverse complement strand
CGCCTTGGGGTCCAGGCGGGCGAGGGGGCGGACCCCGGTCTCGACGTGGGGCAGTTCAGGCATGGGCTTGCCTTCATGGTCGACCCCCAGGGCCTCGAAGCGGCGGGCCTGGGGCAGAACCCGGCTCTCCAGGGAGCCGACCACCTGGTTGTACTTCTCCACGGCCTGGGTCAGGGCCTTGCCGACTCCGGCCACATGGCCGCCCATGTCGGACAGGCGCTTGTAGAGTTCGCGGGCGACCTTGGCGATCTCGGCGGCGCCCCGGGCCTGGTCCTCCACCCGCCAGCCATAGGAGACCGCCTTGCACAGGGCGAAGAGGGTGGTGGGGGTCACCACCACGACCTTCTGGGCCATGGCCTCGTTCAGGAGGTCGGGCTGGCGGTCGAGGGCGGCCACCAGGAAGCTGTCGCCGGGGATGAACATGGCCACGAAGTCGGCGCTGCCGCCCAGCTCATCCTGATAGCCCCGGGAGGCGAGGGTGCGCACATGGGTGCGGACGCTGTCGGCGTGACGGGCGAGGGCGGCCTCCCTCTGGGCCTCGTCCGGAGCGTCCTGGGCGTCGAGGAAGGCGCCGATGGAGACTTTGGCGTCGATGACCAGTTCGCCGCCGCCGGGCATGCGCACCACCACGTCGGGCCGCTGGCGGCGCTCGCCGGAGGACACGGTGACCTGCTCGAGGAAGTCGAAACGGTTCTGCAGGCCGGCCATCTCCAGGACGTTGCGCAGGGTCTGCTCGCCCCATCGCCCCTGGACGCCCACGCCCCGGCGCAGGGCGGCGGTGAGCTTCTGGGTCTCGTCCCTGGCCGCAGTCGACGCCTGGAGGAGGGCGCCGATCTGTTCACGCAGGCCACCGGTCTCCTGGGCCCGGGCCGTCTCCATGTCGGTGACCTGCTTCTGGAACTTCTCGAGGGTCTCGGTCACGGGCTTGAGCTGGCCGGCCAGCTTCTCCTCGGCCAGCTTCTCGCGCAGCTCGAAGCTCTCGTTGGCGCGCTCAAGAAGCTGCTGGGCGATGGCGCCGGCCGCCTCGGCCTGCAGCAGCTCGGCGTTGCGGGCGGCCATGTCCTCGATGACCTGGACCCGGACGGCGGTGGCCTGGAGGTCGAAGACCCGCGCCTCGGCGCGATCGGCCCGGCCCCGCTCGAGTACGGCCCAGACCACGGCGACCAGGGCCAGGGCGAAACCGAGGAGGGCGATCAGGAGTTCGGAGTTCATGAAGTGTTCCTAGTCCGGAATCGCCGGCATGTCACCGGGTGCGGTCAGGCCGGACGGCGGGCGCGCAGGGCCTGGGCCAGGGTGCCGTCGTCCAGCCAGTCCAGTTCGCCGCCCACGGGAACGCCCCGGGCCAGCAGGGTGACCTCGGCACCCGACCCCGACAGCCGCTCGGCCAGGTAGTGGGCGGTGGTCTGTCCGTCCACGGTGGCCGGCAGGGCCAGTATGACCTCGCGCACCCCGCCGGCGGCGACCCGGGCGACCAGGGCGGCGATCCTGAGGTCGTCGGGACCGACCCCGTCGAGGGCCGAAAGCAGGCCGCCGAGGACGTGGTAGCGCCCGCGGAAGGTCCCGCCCCGCTCGAGCGCCCAGAGGGAGCCAGCCTCTTCCACCACGCAGACCAGGCCCGCGTCCCGGGTCCCGTCCGAGCAGACCGTGCAGGGATCCCGGGTGTCGAGGGCGCCGCAGGTGGTGCAGGCCCGGACCTTGGCTGCGGCGTCGGCCAGGGCCTCGGCCAGGGGGGTCATCAGCTGCTCCCGCCGCTTGAGCAGGGTGAGGGCGGCCCGGCGCGCCGAACGGGGCCCCAACCCCGGCAGGCGGGAGAGGAGGCTGATCAGCCTTTCGATCTCGGGTCCCGCAGATGCGGCCAAGGCCCCTGCCTCCTATGGGTCGGAAACGACTTGCAGGGTGCACCCCGAGGGGTGATTCTGTCCAAGCCCGCCCGCTTGGGAAGGATGACAGCATGGCGCGACCGTCCCGACCGGTTCCACGATCCGACTTCCGGGACCTCGCGGTCCGCGCCCTCCTGGGCCTCGCCGGGGGTATCGCGGTCTGGGCGGTGATCCGCTGGACGCCAGAGACTGAGGGCCTGAAGGTCGTGCGCGGGATCCTGGCACTGGCCTCGCTAACCCTGCCTGTCGTCCTCCTTGGGGCCTATCGCCGCGGCACGTCTCCGCAGACCTTTGATCAATCAATGAAGGCTTGAGCGACATGGAGCAGGCAGGGTCACGGATCATCGTCCTCAACGGCGTGTCAAGCGTCGGCAAAAGCTCGACCGCGCTAGCCCTACAGAAGCGCGCCAAGGCCACCTTGCTGCACGTCGCGATGGACGCCTTCATCGGCATGCTGCCTGCAAGAACGATGGGCGACGCCGATGGCCTCACCTTCCAAGAGGAGGAGATCGATGGGGTGCCCGTGATCTCGATCCAACGGGGTCCAGTGTTTCAGCGCCTCATGCGGGGCATGACAGAAGCCATCGGAGCCCTTGCAGATCAAGGCAACGACATCGTCGTCGACATTGTGATGCTGGGTGGAGAGTACGAAGCCTATCGGCGTCTTTCCGCCCGACATGAAGTTCAGTTCGTCGGGCTGTTTGCCCCCCTCGACATTCTAGAGACGCGGGAACAGGCGCGGGGAGACCGCGTGATTGGCTTGGCGCGCGGTCAAATCGATCTGGTGCATCGGGACGTGACCTACGACTTGCAGATCGACACCGTCGCCATGTCGCCCCAACAGGCCGCGGAAGCGATCTGCGCCGCGTTCGGACTCTAAGCTTCGACGCCTCCTGCGATGCCCAACTGCCCCGCGACGATCCAGTCCATGAGTCGCGCCGGCAGCTACCGCGGCGGGCTCTGATTGAAGACGGCTGGGCTCACCGGCGCACAGCGCGCACGGGCGCGCACGGCTTTCGAGCGCCTTCTGGATCGTTTCAGCGACCTTCGCGGATGGCACGCCTGCATGGCCCACGGCGGCAAAGCCCCGGCTAAGCCGCTCAGCGTTGGCACCGTATGGGGTGTCTACGAGACAGGCGAGATTCGCCGCCGCTGCCGTCTCCCAGCTCGCCGCCTGTCCGCCGGGTGGGGCGGGGGGCTAGTCCTCCGCCGCGTCTTCCCCCAGGTCGTCGACAAGGGCCGGTTCCGGCGGGGGTAGGTGGCGGATCTGGACGACTTCTGCGCCGGGAAAGGCCTCGAGCACGGACAGGACGAAGGGGTCCTGGCTGACCTCGGCTCGGGTCTCGCGGGCCTCGCGGG
>CANGRP010000281.1 GCA_947456005.1 Caulobacteraceae bacterium | reverse complement strand
CCTGTCGCCCGCGAACGGCCGGCCGATCATCGTGCCGTCGCAGGACATCGTTCTGGGTCTCTACTACCTGTCCCTGGCCAAGGACGGCGAGCCCGGAGAGGGCAAGCTGTTCGCCGACCTCGGCGAGATCGATGCGGCCCTGGACGCCGGCGTGGTGACCCTGCACACCAAGATCAAGGCCCGGCACGTGGAAATGAACGCCGAGGGTGAACTCGTCCGGAAGGTGATCGACACCACCCCCGGTCGGATGAAGATCGTCGCCCTGTTCCCGCAGCACCCAGCCGTTGGGCATCGCCTTCTGGAAAAGAACCTCACCAAGAAGGAAATCGGGAACCTGATCGAGACGGTCTACCGGCACTGCGGTCAGAAGGCGACGGTGATCTTCGCCGACCAGATGATGGGCCTGGGCTTCCGCGAGGCGGCCAAGGCCGGCATCTCCTTCGGCAAGGACGACATCATCATCCCGCAGCGGAAGAAGCCGATCGTCGAGGAGACCCGCAAGCTGGTCGAGGAGTACGAGCAGCAGTACGCGGACGGCCTCATCACCAAGGGTGAGAAGTACAACAAGGTCGTCGACGCCTGGGCAAAGGCCACGGACCGCGTCGCCGACGAGATGATGGCGGAGATCTCCACGGCCGCGAAGGACGCCTCGGGCCGGGAAGGGGAGATCAACTCCATCTTCATGATGGCAAACTCCGGCGCCCGAGGCTCGCAGGCCCAGATGAAGCAGCTCGGCGGGATGCGCGGCCTGATGGCCAAGCCGTCCGGCGAGATCATCGAGACGCCGATCATCTCGAACTTCAAGGAAGGCCTGACCGTCCAAGAGTACTTCAACTCCACCCACGGCGCCCGGAAGGGCCTGGCTGACACCGCCCTGAAGACGGCGAACTCGGGCTACCTGACCCGCCGCCTGGTGGACGTGGCCCAGGACTGCATCATCAACGAGGAAGACTGCGGCACCAGTCGCGGCATCACCTTGCGCGCCGTGGTCGAGGGCGGTGACGTCCTCGTCTCCCTGGGTGCGCGCATCCTGGGCCGGCACTCGGCCGAGGACGTCCGGCACCCGGACACCGGCGAGGTGATCGTGCCGGCCGATGCCTACTTCGATGAAGACATGATCGAGGTGGTCGAGGGCGCGGGCGTCCAGTCGGTCCGCGTGCGCTCGGTCCTGACCTGCGAGGCCAAGGTGGGCGTCTGCGCCGCCTGCTACGGCCGTGACCTGGCCCGTGGCACCCCGGTGAACATCGGCGAGGCGGTCGGCGTCATCGCCGCCCAGTCCATCGGTGAGCCCGGCACCCAGCTGACCATGCGGACCTTCCACATCGGCGGCACGGCCCAGGTGGCGGAGCAGTCGTTCTTCGAGGCGGGCAACGCCGGCGTGGTCCGGATCACCGGCGGCGCCACCGTTGTGGCACCTGATGGCGCCCTGATCTGCATGAGCCGCAACCTCGTGCTCAGCGTCCAGGTCGATGGCAAGGATCGCGAGACCTACAAGCCGCCCTATGGCGCACGCCTGAAGCTCAAGGATGGCGACAAGGTCAAGCGCGGCGAGCGGCTGGCCGAGTGGGACCCTTACTCAACGCCGATCATCACCGAGGTGGGCGGCCGTGTCCGCTTTGAGGACCTGGTCGAGAACGTCTCCTTCCGTGAGGAGGCCGACGAGGCCACGGGCATCTCCAACCGCGTCGTCGTCGACTGGCGGGCCTCCGCCAAGGGCGGCGACCTGCGGCCGGCGATGGCCGTGCTTGACGAGACCGGCGCCTATCGCCGCCTCGCCAACGGGACCGAGGCCCGGTACCTCCTGCCGGTCGGGGCCATTCTCTCGATGGGTGATGGCGATGAGATCCGTCCCGGCGAAGTGCTGGCCCGGATGTCCACCGAGAGCGCCAAGACCCGGGACATCACCGGCGGCTTGCCGCGGGTGGCCGAACTGTTCGAAGCCCGCCGGCCCAAGGACTGTGCGGTCATCGCCGAGATGGACGGCCGGGTCGAGTTCGGCCGGGACTACAAGAACAAGCGCCGGATCAAGATCACTCCTGAGGATGGTGGCGAGGCTGTCGAGTTCCTGATCCCGAAGGGCAAGCACATTGCGGTCCATGACGGCGACGTCATCCGCAAGGGCGAGTACCTGATCGACGGGAATCCCGATCCGCACGACATCCTGCGAATTCAGGGGATCGAGGCCCTGGCCGAGTTCCTGGTGGATGAGATCCAGGAGGTCTATCGGCTCCAGGGCGTGCCGATCAATGACAAGCATATCGAGACCATCGTCCGGCAGATGCTGCAGAAGGGCGAGATCCTGGAGCCCGGCGACACCGGCCTGCTCAAGGGCGATCACCTCGACATGACGGAGATCATGGAGGAGAACGCCAAGGCCGAGGCCCGCGGCGGCCGTCCCGCCGTGACCCAGCCCGTCCTCCTGGGCATCACCAAGGCGTCGCTCCAGACCCGCAGCTTCATCAGCGCGGCCTCCTTCCAGGAGACCACCCGCGTGCTGACCGAAGCCTCTGTGCAGGGCAAGACCGACACTCTGGAAGGCCTGAAGGAGAACGTGATCGTCGGCCGGCTCATTCCGGCGGGTACCGGCTCCTTCCTCCGTGGCCTTCAGCGGGTGGCGGCGCGTCGTGACGCGGCGTTGAGCGCCAGCCGGGAGGAGGCCATGGAGCCGCTTCCGGAGGTGATCGCCGTTGAAGCCGAGGAGGAGGGTCTGGGGCTCTAGGTCCAGGACGCCTCTGAAAGATACGGAAGGGGGTGGCTCCGCAGATCGGGGCCGCCCCCTTTCTCATGTGCGGTTGTATCACCGGGGCCGCCCCCTACATGAAGGAGGGGAATTGAACCGGAGTCACTCATGCCACTGCTGCTCTGCCCGAACTGCAACACCTCCATGCAGACCATCACCCGGTCCGGGGTTGAACTGGATATCTGTTCGTCATGCCGTGGCGTCTGGATGGACCGGGGCGAGCTTGAAAAGGTGCTGGGCGCCGTAAGGGCGGAGTCCGAGGACCAGGGCAAGGCCCGCCAGTCCCTCGAACGCGAGGCTGACGCCTTCCGGCGGGACCCCCAGGAGTGGGTTCGTCGACACCCGTATGACGAGGTTCGCCGCAGCTACAAGTGGGATGATGACGACCACTATAAGAAGAAAAAGAAGCGCTTCGACATCTTCGACATCATTGACTGACGGTGTGTGGCGGCTGCGTCCGCCGACGTTGACGTCGGCGGGGGTTGCGAGTATGAACCGCGCTCTTTCGAGGCCGGGGGG
>CANGRP010000280.1 GCA_947456005.1 Caulobacteraceae bacterium | reverse complement strand
TGGGCGCGGCCCTCGCCCACCTGGGCGTCAGCGCCAACCAGGTGTCGGCGGCGGGCGCCGCCTGCGGCGCCCTGGCGGGCCTTGCGATCGGCCTCGGCCAACCGCTGGCGGGCCTGGCCCTGGTCCTCGCCAGCCGCCTGCTGGATGGCCTGGACGGCGCCATCGCCCGCGCCCGTGGAGCCACCGACTTCGGGGGCTACCTCGACATCGTCTGCGACTATGTCTTCTACCTCGCCGTACCTTTGGGCTTCGGCTTCGCGACGCCAGGGAACCTGCCTTTCGCCCTCCTGCTGGTCGCGTGCTTCACCCTGACGGCGGTCAGTTTCCTGGCCTATGCGACGCTAGCGGCCAAGCAGGGCCTGGAGTCCCGGGCTCATGGACCCAAGAGCTTCTTCTACAGCACGGGGCTGGCCGAGGGCGCCGAGACCCTGCTGGCCTTCGTCCTGATGTGCCTTTGGCCCGCCGCATTCCCGCAGATCGCCGTCGTCTTTGCAGGCCTGTGCCTTCTGACGGTGATCCAGCGTAGCGTGATCGCCCGGCGTGTGTTTCGATGACACGGAGAACGCCGCCCGTCGGGGGCGCGCAGACCTGAAGGTTCCCGCATGAGACTGAAGCTGGCCCGCGCCTCGCTGATCGTGTCCCTCCTCCTGCCCCTCTACTTCATGGCGGCCGCGCTGGGCGTGAAGTTCGGCCTCTGGTCCTGGCAAACCGGGCTCTTGACGATGATCGTCCAACTGGGGGCGCCGCTGATCGGGCTCACCCTGCTGCTCGGCCTCGCCGCGACGGGGGCCACTCTTTTCCGAAAGCCGCGCACCGGGTGGAGGATGGCCCTGGCCGGCCTGCTCGTCCCTGTCCTCGCCCTGGCCTATGTGGGCCAGGTCCAGTCCCGGTCAGCGCGCATTCCGCCGATCCATGACATTTCCACCGACATCGCCGACCCACCGGTCTTCTCCCCGGCGGTCATGGCCGCCCGGCAGGCCGTCGGGGCCAACCCCGTGAGCGCCATGGACGCCCCCATGGGCGGCCTTCCCGCCTACCAGGGCCCGGGCTTCGCCGCCCTGGCCGCCAAGACCCTCGGGCAGGTGGGGCATGAGGCCTATCCGGCCGTTCGTCCCCTGGCCCTGTCCGCCGACCCGGCCAGGGTCGCGGCAGCGGCCGAGGCCGAGGCCAAGGCCCAGGGCTGGACCCTTGCGACCTCGGACCCGGCCGGAGGCGTCATCGAGGCGACGGCGGAAACCTTCTGGTTCGGCTTCAAGGACGACGTCGCCATCCGCATCCGGCCGGGGGCGAATGGAGGCTCTGTCGTGGACGTACGCTCCACCTCACGGGTCGGCCTGAGCGACATCGGCGCCAACGCCGCGCGGATCGAGGCCTTCCTGGCGGGGCTGAAGGTCCGGGCGGAGGCCAGCTAGCCGCACAACGGATGATCCGCGCACGCGTCCGGGTCGTCCTGGCCGGGGCGGGACACGCCCATCTCCTGGTGCTGAAACACGCCGGCGCCCTGCGTGCGGCCAGGGTCGAGCCGATCCTCGTCGCGCCTCCGACCTTCCACTATTCGGGCCTGGCGACCGCCGTGCTCTCCGGCGCCCTCCCGCCCGGAAGGGCCATGCTCGACGTCTGCGCCCTCGCCTCCCGCTGCGGAGTCCCGTACCTGCCGGCGGAGGTTGTAGCGGTCGACCGGGGCGCCCGGCGCCTGCATCTCTCCGACGGGCAGGACCTCGCCTACGACGCCGTCTCCTTCAACATCGGCAGCGTCACCGGCGCCGGGAGCGATCTTCCGGGCGAGGGGGAGGGGGAGGTCTGGCCGGTCAAGCCGCTTTCGGGCCTTGCCGGCCTCCGCGCGCGCCTGGACGCCTCCCTTGCAGACAGGGTCTCGCCGTCCATCCTGGTGGCCGGCGGCGGGCCCACGGGGTTCGAGGTCGCCGCCGCCCTTGCCGGACGGGTGGAGCGGGCGGGCCTGTCGCCGCGGGTCCAGATCCTCCGACGGTCGACACCGGACTGGGCGCCTCGGCGGGCCCTGGCCAGACTCTCGGCGGCGCTCCAGCGTCGCGGCATCCTCCAGACGTCGGGCGAGGCCGCCGTCCGCCGGCCGGGTGAGGTCCTGCTCTCGGATGGAAGGACCCTGCCCTTCGATCTTCTTGTGCCGGCCACCGGCCTGCGGGCGCCCGACGTGATCGCTGACCTTGGCCTGCCCCTCTCCGGGGACGGTCGCCTGGCGGTCGCGCCCACCCTCCAGTCGCCGGAGGACCCCAGGGTCTTTGCTGTCGGGGACTGCGCGGTGATCACCGGGTCGCCGCGCCCTGCGGCCGGGGTGTTCGGGGTGCGGGCTGCGCCGATCCTTGCCCGCAACCTGGCGGCGCTGGGGGCGGGCCGGCGCCTTACGACCTACGCGCCCCAGTCGCGCTGGCTCTCCATCCTCGACCTTGGCGATGGGACAGGACTGGCCCTGAGAGGCCGGCTCTGGAGCCTCGGGCGCGGCGCTCTGATGCTGAAGCGCCGCCTCGATCTGGGCTTCGTCGACGGCCTGCGGGCCGCCTCAGGCGAAGTGCTTGAGGACTGACACCAGCTTGCGGGTCCGGTCGGAGAACAGGGCCGGCGTGTAGAACTGGCCGGCCAGCCGCTTGTTGATCTCACCGCGTGTGGGATAGGGCGCGATCATCCCGGTCATCTGGCTGAGCTTCAGGCCGGAGGCGAGGGCCAGGGACCAGAGGTGGATGTGATCCCCGGCGTGTCGGCCCACCAGGGTGACGCCCAGGATCCTGCCGCGCGCCGTGGTCACGAGCTTGCCGAAGCCCCGGACATCGCCCTCGGCCTGGGCCCGGTCGTTCTCGGCGAACTCGAAGACCTGGACCCGGACATCGGCGCCATGGCGCCGGCGCGCCTCCGCCTCGCCCAGGCCGATCGCCGCCACCTCGGGATCGCAGTAGGTCACCCGGGGAACCTGCAGGGCGTCGGCGTTGACCGGCAGGGCGAAGAGGGCCCGGCGGACCACAAGAGAGGCGTGGGCGCCGGCGAGGTGGGTGAACTGGCCCCTACCGGCGGCGTCGCCGATGGCGAAGACCCGGCGGTTGGTGGTCAGGAGCGAACGGTCGGTACGAACCCCCTGCCGGTCGTAGGCGATCCCCGCAGCCTCCAGGTTCAGCCCCTCCAGAGAGGGCGTCCGCCCTACCGAGACCAGGAGATGCGAGCCGGACACCCGGACCTCCCGCCCCTCCGACTGAACGACGACGACGGGGCCCGGCTCGACTCGGAGCGCGCGCGCG
>CANGRP010000279.1 GCA_947456005.1 Caulobacteraceae bacterium | reverse complement strand
GGGCGGCGTTGCCCAGGGCCGCGGCGATGGTGTCGAAGGACAGGTCCGCCAGGCCCTCGACCTCCTCGCGGAAAGCCTCCAGCCGGCTGGCGACCTCGATCTCGTCGGGCAAGAGGGTCTGGGCCTCGGTCGCCACCCAGTGCAGGAAGCGGGTCAGGGCGACGCCATCGCGGACATGGGCGCTTCGGGAGCCGGCGATCTCCACCGGGTTCTTGCAAGCCCTCGGCAGGGCGCAGGGGTCCTCGCCCCGCAGCACCCGGGCGCCGGCGGCCTCCAGGGCGTCGAAATAGAAGGCCGGGGACTGGGCCGGATCGATCAGGACGACCTTGTCCTTCAGGCCGGCCAGGGCGCCGGGCAGGTCCGCCGGGGTTTCGAGGGACACGCCATTGCCCAGCCAGGCCGGAAGCTCCGGGGTCACCTTGACCGGCTCGAGGAAGAGGCGGGCCGAGCCGTCGCGGTTCAGGATGGCCTGGGCGAGCGGCAGGGGGGTGCGACTGACGTCACCGCCCCGCACGTTGAACAACCAGGCGATGGAGGCCGGGGCGGTCAGGACGGCGGCCTCGGCCCCCTTCGCGACAAGGCCCTCGCCCAGCCGGGCCCGCTTGGCGGCGGACTCCTCACCGGCGAAGGCCAGGGCGTGGGGGCGCACCGGGGCGGCGGGCTGGGCCGGCCGGTCGACGCCCCAGGCCACGTCCAGGGGGTTGGGGTCCACCGGCTTCAGGGTTGCGCCGGACCGGATGGCGGCGTTCCTCAGGTGGCCCAAGGCGTCGGGGCTGTGCAGGCGCGCATCGTAGCCGATCACCTGGCCGGGGCGGGTGTGGGCCTCGATCCAGGCCGGGACCCCGCCGACCACCAGGTCGCAGATCTCGAACAGGGCGGCGTCGACCTGGGCCCGGACCTGGATGGTGTAGCGGCCGTCCACGAAGACCGCGGCCCGGTCGGCCATGACGATGGCGGCCCCGGCCGAGCCGGTGAAGCCCGTGGCCCAGGCCAGCCGGTCGTTGGCGGCGGGCAGGTACTCGTTCTGGTGCTCGTCCTCATGGGGCACGAGCAGGCCGTCGAGCCCCTGGGCGGCCATGGCGGCGCGGATGCGGGGCAGGTGGAGGGACCCGTAGGACGGATCGGTGGATTCTTTGAAGCTCTGGCGCATGAGCGCTATCTAGGCCCGACTTGTGGGGTGCGCAAAGGTCGCAATCTTGCGGTTTGGCGGCAAGCTCGGCTACAAGCCGCCCATGGTTCGCGCTGAGGCTCTCGCTTGCTCCAATTCCAACGGTCCCACCGGGGTCGTTCGAATGCGCACGCCTTGAGCTGACGCCGCCTCGAACCAGACCCCGCCAACATCGGTCGGGGTCTGGCGAGACCACGAACCCGCCCAACCCTCCTGAATCGGATCGTTCCCGTGTCCACCCCATTCTGGCTTCCCATCGAGACCGAGCGGCTTTTGCTGCGCGACTTCCGTGAAGACGACTTCGACTCCATCCACGCCTACGCCACCGACCCGGAGGTGGTGCGCTACATGCCCTGGGGCCCCAACACCCTGGAGGTCACCCGAGAGGTGCTGGACCGCAATCTTGAACGGCAGAAGACCTGGCCGCGGGAGGAGCTGAGCCTGGCCGTCGAGGTGAAGGCAACGTCTGAAATGATCGGCTCCATCTCTCTGCACGACGCCAACAGCGACAACAGCGCCTTCGGCTATTGCTACAGCCGGGACGCGTGGGGGAAGGGCTATGGGACCGAGGCGGCCCGAGCCCTAGCCCGGATCGCCTTCACGGAGTTGGGCCACCACCGCATCTGGGCCACCTGCGACGCCCGCAACCACGGCTCCTATGCGATCATGGAGAAGGTGGGGATGCGCCGCGAGGGCCATATGCTGAAGAACCTCAAGGCCCGTGACGGCTGGCGCGACAGCTATGTCTACGCGCTGCTGGCTGACGAATGGCGCGCGGCCAATCGCTAATAACATCCGGGTATAATTGACGAAGGTGGGTCGCCGCTGTAAGGAGCCCGGCTCACGTCGAGGATGAGACCGTGGACAAGCAACGCCGCCGAGACACTGTTCAGGCCTGGAAGGAGGGGCGCAAGTCCCGGGCGGGGATCTTCCGCGTGGCGTGCGCGCCGGCGGGGAAGGCCTGGCTGGGCGTGAGCCGGAACCTCGACGCCCAGCAGAACAGCATCTGGTTCAGCCTCCGGCACGGCGGCTCGCCCAACCGCGAGATGCAGGCGGCCTGGAAGGCCCACCTGGTCAATCAGAAGTTGCAGGAACGCCTGCGCTTGTGATGCGCTGAGCTTGGTGCAGGGCTGGTCGTGACCTGATCCCTCAGGGCCGCTCAAGCACCAGGGTCGCCCAGGCGTCGCGGTGGATGCGGCGCAGCAGGCGGAACCCTCGAGAGCGGTAGGCCGCCAGCACCCGCCGTTCCTGGGTGCGCAGGAGGCCGGACAGGATGGCGACCCCGCCGGGCCGCAGGGCGCCGCGGATGTCCTGGGCCAGGGCCACCAGGGGCGGGGCCAGGATGTTGGCGAAGACCAGGTCGTAGGGCGCGGCGGAACGCACGCGCTGGTGGCCAAGGCCTGAGGCGTGGACGAACTCGGCCAGGGCGCCGTTCAGGGCGGCGTTCTCCCGGGCGATCCGGACGGAGGGGGCGTCGATGTCCGTGCCGCGCGCGAGGCGCGCGCCCGTGCGGGCGGCGGCGATGGCCAGGACGCCGGTGCCCGCGCCCACGTCCAGCACCTTGCCGAACCGGCGGGCCTTGAGGAGGTCGTTCCAGGCCTGGAGGCAGCCCACCGTGGTGCCATGGTGACCGGTGCCGAAGGCCGCGCCGGCTTCGATGCGCAGGGCCACGGCGTTGGGCGGGACCTGGCCCCGGTCATGGGCGCCGTAGACGAAGAACCGGCCGGCGCGCACGGGGGGCAGGCCAGAGAGGGACATGGCCAGCCAGTCGGCGTCGGCCAGGGGCTCGACGGTCACGACCAGGCCGGGCTGGGCGTTCAGCCGGGCCTTCAGGGCGTCGGCCTCCTCCCCGGTGGTCGGAAAGGCGTCGATCCGCCAGATGTCGCGGTCCTCGTCCTCCTCCAGGATGGAGTAGGTCGCGCCCTCCAGGACCGGGTCGGCGTCGAGGGCGGCGGCGGCGGACTCGGCGGCCGCCCGGGGCCCCCGGGCGATGATCTGGACGGCGTCTTCGCTCATTCGCCCTCCTTAGGGCGGTCCGGCGCGGAAGGCGAGGGGGCGGAGGCCTCGGGCGGCGGTGCAGGCGCGCTCAGGGGATCCGGAAG
>CANGRP010000278.1 GCA_947456005.1 Caulobacteraceae bacterium | reverse complement strand
GGGTGCTGGTGGTCAACACCTTCATCGTCGGCCTCAGCTTCATGGCCTGCGCCGCCTTCGGCCCCGCCACGCCCCACCTCGTCATCGTCGGGGTCCTCCTGGTCGGCGGCTTCTTCCGCTCCCTCCAGTTCACCAGCCTCAACGGCATGGCCTATGCGGACATCGACCCCGAGCGGATGAGCCGCGCCTCCACCCTGTCGTCCATGGCCCAGCAGCTCGTCCAGTCCATCGGCATCGGCCTCGCCGCCACCCTCCTGCACGTCTCCATGCAGGCGAGGGGCCTCACGACCCTCACCGTCGAGGTCGTCGCCCCCATCTTCCTGGTCATCGGCGCCGTCACCTTCGTCTCCCTCGCCTTCTACCTGCGCCTTCCAAAGGATGCGGGCGACGAGATGAACGGGCGCTCTGCGGGCGGTTGATCGGGCGCTGCGGATCGTCTGCGGCCGGGGGCCCGGCGGTTCTTTTCAGCGACTCTTCGCCGGAAATCCCTGCGGCCGGCGTTTCACCGGCAGGACCCTCTTCCGGAGCGACACATGGACCGGAAACGGACTTTCGGCCTTGTTCTGCCAATGGCCTTGGCCCTTTCCGCCTGTGGCGGCGGTGGCGGTTCGGGGCAGAGCTCGCCGCAGCCCCAGCCCCCCGCCCAGCCTGCCGCATCGATCGTCCCGGTTGAGGGACCCGCCCGGGATCTTCCGGCCGACTACGCCAGCTACAACTTCAACCTCCTGCGCGTCTCCGGGCAGGTGGAGAGCGCTGCGCTCGTGCAGGGCCTCCGGGCCCTCAACCCGGGAGGCTTGCGGATCCCGGGGGGAACCCCGGGGGAAACCTGGAGTTGGAGCCGCGGCGGCCTTCGCCCTCCGCCCTATCCGGGCCTGCCCGCCGGGTCTGGGTTCAGCGCCGAGATCGAGGCGATCAGCGGCCTCACGCCCTCGGTGGTGGATCGACTCCTGGATCAGGTCGGGACGCCGGCCCTGCTTTCCGCCAATATGCTGACCGCCGATCCCGACGAAAACATCGCCGACATTCGTGCCTTCCGGGCGGTCGGCCAGCCCATTACCCGCCTCGAGCTTGGGAACGAGGAGTACTTCCGGACCCCCAACCCAAGGGCGCGCTTTCCGACTGCGGACCAGTACGCAGCGACCGCCGCCGCCTGGTCCTCGCAGATGAAGCGTGACGTCGGCGGCCTGTCGATCGCGGCGATTTCACCACCACCCCTCCGGACGGTCGGCGTCCCCTTTGACGACTGGATGGACGCCCTGGACCGGTCCGGCGCCTGGGCGACCATCGATGCGGTGGCGGTGCACCCCTATTTCGACCTTGCAGGTCAGACCCCTCTGGCGTCCCCGCAGAGTGCGGAAGCCTTCGTCGCCTCGATGATCCGGCATGACGACACCTTCCTGGCCAGGGTCCGGCAGAGACTCCCAGCGGGCAAGGCGATCTGGATCACGGAGTGGAACGTCTTCGAGACCCAATCCGCTCCGGTCACCGGCGGGAGCTGGATCGGCGGACTGGGAGCCGCCGCCCGCGCCCTGAACTTCCTTGATCATTCGGCGGTCGATCTCTCCGTGTTCCATGTCGCAATCGGAGAGCGCCAATGGTCTGCACTGGTCACGCCAGACGGCCTTGCCGCCGACTTCACAGAGGGTCGGCCCCTGGTCACCTCCGCGCCGCCCTTCGCCCAGACCGCCTACGGCGCAGCCCTCAGTCTGCTTGGTGAAGCTGTTCGCGGGGGCGGAACCGCGCAGCGCCTCGGTCTTGGACAGGACGAGGCGAGCAAGCCGCTCTTCGGCTATCGCTTCCGCAGCCTGAATGGCGAGGTCCGGAGCCTCTTCCTCAACGCCACTCCGGGCTCGGTCGCCGTGCGGGCGAACGGACGCGCCAGGCAGCTGAGCGCGCCTTATGGCGCGGGGGTTTCTTCCGGCGCCGGCGTGATCCGCCGCGATTTCGTTATCTCCGGGGAGAGCCTGGACCTGCCGGCCTTTTCGATCACCCTGGTGACGCCATAGGGCTTTGGGCCGACAGGGTCCTCAAGAGATGGGGCGGAGCCCGCGCCCCGCCCCCCCGTTCACAAATCAGTCCGTCGGCTCAGACCGCCGCCAGATGCCGCCCAGAGGTCAGGGCCGTCTTGGCCGCCAGCTCGGCCTTGGCCGTCTCGTACTCCGCCGCCAGCCGGTCGACGAAGTCCGCCGTCGAGGGAATGTCGTTGAGCACGCCGATGCCCTGGCCGCAGCCCCAGATGTCCTTCCAGGCCTTGGCCTCGGTGTTGCCGCCCGAGCCGAAGTTCATCTTCGAGGGGTCCGCCTGGGGCAGGTTGTCCGGGTCCAGGCCCGCCCGCTCGATGGAGGGGCGCAGATAGTTGCCGTGCACGCCGGTGAAGAGGTTCGAGTAGACGATGTCCTCGCCCGAGCTCTCGACGATCATGTCCTTGTAGCCCTGGACGGCGTTGGCTTCCTTCGTGGCGATGAAGGCCGAGCCCACATAGGCCAGGTCCGCGCCCATGGCCTGGGCGGCCAGGATGGAGCGGCCGCAGGCGATGGAGCCCGACAGGGCGATGGGCCCGTCGAACCACTGGCGCAGCTCCTGCATCAGGGCGAAGGGCGACAGGCCGCCCGCATGGCCGCCTGCGCCGGCCGCCACGGGGATCAGGCCGTCGGCGCCCTTCTCGATCGCCTTGCGGGCGAACTTGTCGTTGATCACGTCGTGCAGGATCACCCCGCCCCAGGAGTGGATCTCGGCGTTCATGTCGACATTGGCGCCCAGGGAGGTGATGACCAGCGGAACCTTGTACTTCTTGCAGAGGGCCACGTCCTCATCGAGCCGGTTGTTCGTCTTGTGGACGATCTGGTTCACGGCGAAGGGGGCGGAGGGCCGGTCGGGATTCTTGCGGTCCCAGTCGGCCAGTTCCTCGGTGATCCGGGCCAGCCACTCGTCCAGCTGGATGATCGGACGTGCGTTCAGCGACGGGAAGGAACCCACTACGCCCGCCTTGCACTGGGCGATGACGAGGTCCGGTCCGGAAATGATGAACAGCGGCGAGGCGATGACGGGCAGGCGCAGGCGCTGGGAAAGAATGGGAGGCAGGGCCACGGGCGAATTCCTGTTCTGAGACCTGAGAGTTTACAACGTACGATAAAACCGGGAACAGGCAATGCCCCCGCCGCCGGTGACCGGCCAGTCCCCATACTAACCCTCCGGCCGCCGGGGGAAAGGGGTCACCCCTCAATACGCGATCCCTCCCCGCCTTGAGGCAGGTGGACCGGAACGGAGGGCGTCAGCCGAGCC
>CANGRP010000277.1 GCA_947456005.1 Caulobacteraceae bacterium | reverse complement strand
GTAGACGTAGCGCCCGTTGAAACCGAAGGGCGAGAAGCTCGGGAAGCCGATCGGCCCATTGGTGTTGACGTTGGTCGGAGTCCGGTTCGGGTACTCGTCCAGGGCGTTGCTGACGCCCAGGGCGATGCCGACCCCGCCCTCGTTGTTCCACCGGCCCTCGATGTCGAGGAGGACGTGCTCTCCGACCTTGTAGTCGAGGGCCGCATTGTTGTTCGGCACGCTGACGTCGCCGTAGCGGGTCAGCTTGCCCGAGAGCCCGAAGTCGCCACGGCTCCAGTCCACGTTCAGCACATACTTGGAGGCGGGCGTGCCTTCCTCGAAGATGATCCGGTTGGCCCGGTCGAAGAGGGGCGGCGGCACGGGGAGGGCGTCGAGGACCGAGGTCTTCGGCACCGCCGTGACGTCCGTGCTATTGAAGTTGGCGGCCCCGGTGAGGTCGAGGTCACCGAAATCACCCATGTCCCAGCGATACCGCGCCACGATGTCGAGGCCGGTGGTCTCCGTATTGACACCGTTGATGAAGAAACGGGCTCCACCAAGTTGGGAGTTGGTGCCAGGGGGGTTAATCAGTCCGCAGATCGCCTTGGCGGTTGGCGTTCCGAAGTTATTGCAAAGAAGATTCTCAGAAAGAACGATCCGGTTATCGATATCAATCCGATAAGCGTCGATCGTGGCCTCGAAGCTTCCTGACCTATAAACTAGGCCAAGAGAGTAGTTAAGGGATTCTTCGGGTTCCAAGTCCTTACTTCCAAGAGCCTGCGCAGTTTTGCTAGTAGCTGGAAGGGTCACGACCTCAACAGGCGTACTTACGCCATTGATCGAGAGGAAGTTGGTAGCTACACCCGTGAAGTACTGTTGCTGAAGAGCGGGGGCCCGGAAGCCCGTGGCAATTGTACCTCGGGCTGCAATATACTCATTGAAATCATAACGAGCGGAAATCTTCCCGGTCGTCTTTGATCCGAAATCGGAGAAGTTCTCGTACCTTACAGCGGCGGCAAAACCCAACGCATCTGTGACGGGAACATCAAGATCGACATAGGCCGATTGTGAATTGCGATCCTTGTCGACTTCATTGGTCGGATCAAACCCTCGGAATCCCTGGGCTCCAGCGACCTTCCCCGCAACTCCGCCAAACTTCCAGGAAGCATCGTCGCCACGAGTAATCTTGTAGTGATCGCGCCTGAACTCAACGCCCAGAGCGAGATTCGCAGGCTTCACGAGACCAAGATCGAGCGGACGGCGTCCGCCGACCTGGGCGACGAGCTGGTCGTACTGCATTTTCCCAGCGTCGAAGTCGGTTGGTGACCCTATGCCCATGGAGGAGTTCACGGAGTCGCGAACGCCATAGTGAACCTGATTGTAGCCGTAAACGAGGCCGGCATCGATGTCGAAGCCCCCGAGTGTTCCTCGAACTCCTCCTGCGGCGCTGTAGTCCGTGATATCCACAGTAATGAGCGGCAGGAATCCGATCGGCCAGATAGCGGGAACGTTGTTAGGGTTATCTGCCAGTCGCGGGTTGGCGGCGCTGTCTGTCTTGCGCTTCTGGTAGCCGCCGAAGCCGTACAGATCCCACTCTTCGTTGAGGGGCTTGCCGGCGTTGGCGTAGACCGTGATCTGGTCCACCTGGGGATCGCCGAAGCGCGAGGTCACCTTGCTGGGGGTGATGCGTGGGTCGAGGTCGCCGCGGCTCGTCGGATTACGGAAGAGATACTCGCCGCTGACCGTCAGGAATCCGTCGGAGCCCAGCTTGAAGCCCTGCCAGCCCGCCGCCGTGAAGGTCGGCCCGTCGTTCTTGTCGCGGCCCTGAAGATTGCGCGCGGTCCGGACCCGGGTGTCGTAGACGCCATAGGTGACGGAGGCGGAGCCGCCTTCATCCGCCTCACGCAGGCGCATGTTCACGACGCCGGCGATGGCGTCCGAGCCATACTGCGCCGAAGCGCCGTCGCGCAGGACCTCGATGCGGTCCACGGCGACGGTCGGGATGGCGTTCAGGTCGACAGCGGCCGAGCCCCGGCCGATCGAGCTGTTGATGTTGACCAGGGCGGATGCATGCCGGCGCATGCTGTTGATCAGGACCAGGGTCTGGTCGGGGGCGAGGCCGCGCAGGGTGGCCGGACGAACACTGTCCGTGCCGTCCGTGATGGAGGGCCGGGGGAAGCTCAAGGAGGGCGCCACGGCGGCGAGGGCGGTGGCCATTTCGGTGTTGCCTTGCCGGGTCAGGGCCTCGGTCGAGATCACGTCGACGGGGGCCAGGGTCTCAAGGCGGGTGCGGCCCTCTGTACGGGAGCCTGTGATGACCAGTTCCTCGACCGAGCTGGCGGGTTCGGCGGCCTGGGCCGCGCCGGCCAGAAGGGAGGCGGCCGAGACAGCCGCGAAGAGAGCAGAGCGGTGAAGCATGGGGGGTTTTCCAATGAGACTTCGGAAGGAGAGTCTTTCACCGACTTACGTAGTATGCCTCGCGGCAATGCGGTGTCACTGAAATGCAACATTTGCGGGCGCAGTAGGATCGCCCAACACGGAAAAGGGCGCGGATCCCGGAGACCCGCGCCCTTCTGACTCATCCGGTGTAGTCCGGGATCATTCCCCGTAGTCCCCGTCCTGTTGACCGGCGCCGCCTTCCAGGAGGTCCTGGGCGGTTTCTTCGGCCGCAGCGCGCTCTTCGGCGAACTGGGACTCAAGGAGGTTCTCGCCCCGGGCCTGGCGGTCGGCTTCGTCTTCCGACCGGGCGATATTGAGAGTGACGGTGACCGTGACCTCGGCGTGCAGCTTCACCTTCACTTCGTGCAGGCCGAGGGTCTTGATCGGCTTGTCCAGCACGACCATCGACCGCTCCACCTTGCCGCCGGCGTCGTTGATGATGTCGGCGACGTCCCGACCGCTGACCGAACCGTAGAGCTGGCCGCTCTCGCCGGCCTGGCGGATGAGGATGTAGGCGGTCCCATCGAGGGACTCCCCCGACTTGGCGGCCTGCTCGCGGGCGCGCTGGTTGCGGGCCTCAAGCTCGGCGCGCTGGGCCTCGAACACCTTCATGCTCGCGGCGTTGGCGCGCAGGGCCTTGCCCCGGGGGAGCAGGAAGTTGCGGGCGAAGCCGTCCTTGACGGTGACCACGTCGCCCAGGGCGCCGCGGCCTTCGACCCGCTCCAGAAGAATAACCTTCATCTCGGGCTCTCCTTACTTCACGACGTAGGGAAGGAGGGCGAGGAAGCGGGCGCGCTTGATGGCGCGGGCCAACTCACGCTGCTTCTTCGCCGACACGGCGGTGATGCGGGACGGGACGATCTTGCCGCGCT
>CANGRP010000276.1 GCA_947456005.1 Caulobacteraceae bacterium | reverse complement strand
TTCGCAGCTCGGGATCACCAAGGCAGCCATTCGCCCGGACCCAGAAGCGAAGGGTCTCTTCCGCCGGAAGCACACGGCCCTGGTCGACTTGTCGCCCCCCTACGGGACCCCCTGCATAGGGCACCAGCGGGTCTGCAGTTCCATTCATCATCAGGATTGGCAGGGCCTGACTGGGCCTGCACGAGCTCTGAAGAGGTTCCGGGAGGCTGGCCACCATCACGACAGCGCCCGCGATCAGGTCGGTCATCTCGCAGGCTAGGCGGTGAATCATCATGCCGCCATTTGATCCGCCGACGAGGTAGATGCGTCGCGGATCGACCTGTGGCAGGGCGCGCAACTCGCCGATCAGAGCCCGGAAGAAAGCGACATCGTCCGTGTTTTCCAGTCGCCTGAGCATATCCGGCGAGGCGCGACCATCATTCCAGCCATAGTTCACGCCCTGCGGATAGACGGCGATGAACCCCTCGCGATCACCGATATCGTTGAACCCCATCTGCCGAGCCCTGCGAGGCGCTGTCCCGTTTCCACCGTGAAGGGCGATCACTACGGGCAGGTTGCGGGCCTCAGTCGGGGGCGCATGGATGAAATAGATCCTCTCACTCCCACCCGCCCTGAGCTCGCGTTGCGTCAACCCCTCCATGAGCCGAGGATTGGCGATATCCGCGGCGAGCGACGGCGGTGGAAGGGAGGCCCTGTCCAGGGATTGAGCCACAGTGTTTGTGGATGACATGAGCAGAAGCGCCGGCAGAAGACACGGAAGGATCCCGCTAAGGCGACTGCGGTTCTTCATCAGACAAGGCTCCAAAGGCAATCCAAAGAGTATTGCGGGACGTGCGTAGCGCGCCCTGAGGCTACCAGCGGTACCGGACCTGGACACCGTACCGGCGGGGATCGCTATAACGAACCTGGGTTGCGCTCCGGAACACGACGTAGCTCTCGTCAGTCACGTTGTTTGCGTAAGCGGAGAGCTCGACCCTCTCGAAGGTGACCCCGACGCGAGCATCCAGGAGATCCCGGTCATCGAGCTCCAGAGCTGAGTCGATTTCCTGGAAGCCGCCTGTCTGGCCAGAGTAGGAGAGGTTCAGGAAACCCTCCGCGTCTCCAACCACAGGACGGCGGAAGTTTACCTCCAAGGCCCTGGTCCAGTCCGGGTTCTGCTGAATGCGGCGTCCCGTCGACTTCAGTTTGCCACCTTGGCGCGAAAGGCTGGCGTCCGCCCTCAGGCGGCCGCCAAGCAGTTCCCAACGGCCACTTGCGGTCAGCTCGAGGCCCCAGACTTCCGCTTTGCCCACGTTTGAGATGAAGGACGTCGAAACCACCGGGCACACCGGGTTGGTCACCGCGCACCCGTTGTCCACCTGGCCCTGGAAGTCCTCGACCTCGGTCTGATAGGCGGCCAAGGTGACGAAAGTGTTGCGCCCTAGGTCGCCCTTTGCGCCAATCTCGTACGACGTCCCGTTCTCGGGCTGATAGGTCGGCGCAACCGGTCTTGGAGCCCGCGGATCGCCGACGCTCGCATTGAATCCGCCTGCCCGATAACCGGTGGCCAACCGACCGAACACGATCCAGTCGAACGGCAGATCGTATGTCAGCGACAGCGCATAATCGAGGTTCGAGAATTCGTCTGAGTCCTCGCTGGTCTGAGCCGGGATCGGCGCATTTGTCGGTCGGGTGAACCCGAAGTTCTGACGCTCCTTCTCGTCATTGGAGTAGCGTAGTTCTCCCTCGGCGCTGAAGGAGTCGGTCAGCTTGAACCCGATGGATCCATATGGCGCCCAAGACTTGTAGCGCCCGCGTCCTGGCAGGAAGTTGCCTAGGGATGCATTGGCGGGGGTCGGGGTCCGTCCCGTCACGGTCGTGAACTGGTCGTCGCTGTAAAAGGCCTCGAATCCGATCAGCCAACTGAACCGACCAGACTGGGCCCCCGCAAAATGAAAGTCCGCATAGAGCGCCTCGAAGTCATCGTTGTTATTAGTCGCAGTGTTGGCGTCGGTGATGGTTGTGGCGTTACCGCGGGCCCTCTCACGGGCCAAGGTCGCCGGATCAAACTGGTCGGTATCGTTCTCCGTGTTCGTGATCCGACGCCGGAAACCTGTAGAGCCTGACAGCGTGCCCAGGTCTGATTCCCAGGTTAACTGGCCGATCACGGATTGAATCCGTTGCTTGGCGGGCTCCCCGTCGTTCGCGTAAGAGGTGAACTTCGGCGTGAAGTATCCGAAGGGGAAGCCGGGGGAACCGGCGGAAACCGTGAACGCCGAGCGGAGGCCGGGCAGATAGTAGAGTCCGTCCTCCACCAGAAGGTTCATATCCAGATCGTCCTGCCGGAATCGGATCTGCCCGCGAAGGGCGTAACCTTCCTGACGGTCGATGAAATTGCGCTGTGACGCATTGAAAAAGAAGCCTTTGGGTTGATCGAACCATTCGCCTGTGAGGCGGATGGCGACCTGGTCGGATACGGCGTGGTTCACGGCGGCCTGAACCTGTTTCAGTTCGGTCTCGAACTGATAGTTCACGTTCACGAAGCCCCGGTTGTCCCACCGGGGTCGGGCCGACGAGACGGTGATGGCGCCGCCTATGGCGTTGCGGCCGTAGAGCGCGCCCTGCGGGCCGCGCAGGACCTGAAGCTGTTCAAGATCGAGGAGATCAAGGCGGCTCAGGCTACGCCCGCCAATCGTACCTCCGCCGATGTAGATGCTATTCCGATAAAGTCCGACGGCGGCCTCGGTTGAGGTTCCCCGGCCCTGTCCTGAGCCTCTGAGAGTGATCTCCGAGTTCGAGGGCGAGGACGTATCAAGAAACTTCACGCCTGGGACGCTGTTCAGGATCGCCTGGGGATCCACGATGTCCCCGCGCTCTATGAGCTGGTTCACGTCGATGACGGAGGCCGACACGGGTACATCGCGCAGCCTTTCCTCACGTCTCCTGGCCGTTACGACGACCTCGCCCACCGATGCGGTCTCGCCCTCACTTCTGACCTGCGCAATAGCCGGGGAGGGGGCACAGGCGAGTAGCGCCGCCGCGCCGGCTCCGCCCAGCAGAAAATGACGTTGGATAGACTTGGACATGGGCTTCCCCTCGGTGACTCTGTCGACGCACCTAGAGTGATGGCTTGTCCCAAACTGTCAACACTTTCCAGTCTTCGTGTGTCCACTCGCCATTCGGTCCTCCCGGCGCAGGCGCCTCGGCGGAAGGTCTCGATTGGGAGACTACGCTCGAGGGACGGCCCCGTTTCGGACAGTTGAGAGGACTGGCTGAGTCCTTGGCTCCGATCGCCCGGATCGACGGCGCTTTCCCTTGAACTCGATCACCGCCTGGGGAATGGCC
>CANGRP010000275.1 GCA_947456005.1 Caulobacteraceae bacterium | reverse complement strand
CCTGCTCATTGGCCAGCACCGTCTGGTCGACCGGGTCCCAGTTGACCAGGCTCTCCTTGCGATAGACCAGGCCCTTCTCGAAGAGGTCCAGGAACCAGGCCTGCTGCCGCCCGTAGTATTCCACGTCGCAGGTGGCGAACTCCCGGGACCAGTCGATGGACAGGCCCAGCTCTTTAAGCTCGCTGCGCATCCGGGCGATGTTGTCGTAGGTCCAGGCCTTGGGATCGACCCCCCGCTCCATAGCCGCGTTTTCCGCCGGCAGACCGAAGGCGTCCCAGCCCATGGGGTGCAGGACATTGAAGCCCCGGGCGCGCTTGTAGCGGGCGATGACATCGCCGAGGGCGTAGTTGCGCACATGGCCCATGTGCAGCCGGCCCGAGGGATAGGGGAACATCTCCAGCACGTAGTATTTCGGCCGGGACGGGTCGGGAGGTCCGGCGCGGAAGGCGTCTGCCGCCTCCCAGGCGCGGCGCCATTTCGGCTCGGCTTCTTTCGGATTGTATCTGGCCATGGCGGGCACACCGTCGGATCGGGTCACAGAAGAAGGGTCGGACCGGCCCCCTGGGCGCAGTCCGGTCCGTCAGGGCCGGCGGGCGGGTCCTGGAGGGTCGGGCTGCGCCCCCGGGGTTCAGCCGGGGACGTCGGAAAGTCGGACCTGGCGCGCCCGCGTCAGGATGGCGTTCTCGAGGTCGATCTCGGTCTGGGCGTTCACCTGGGCGTCGGCCCAGGCGCCCGAGGGATCGCGCACTTGCCGGAACAGGGCGACATTCAGGCCATCCGCCCGAAGCCGGCTGTCCAGGATGTAGACGGTCGCCTTGAAGCGTTCGTCCGGCTTCTCGGGATTGAGGTACCAGTCCGTGATGATGACCCCGCCGTAGGGGTCGGCGGAAGCCAGGGGCATGAAGGACAAGGTGTCCAGGGCCGCCCGCCACAGATAGCCGTTCACCGAAATCGCGGGCCGGTCGCCCTGCGCCCTTGCGCCGCCCCCGAAGACGCCCAAAGGATTGAGGCCTGCAGGCTCCGCGCCCTCGAAGGTCTTGGGCGCCCGGTTCGACGCACACGCGCCGAGCGAGGCTACGGCGACGATCGCCAGCCCCGCCATCAGGCTCTTCTTCAGGACTCCGGTTCCAGACGGCATCCGCACCGCTCCACACTTCAGGGTCAGCGCCCCGCGGCGCAAACCGGCGCCACCCCGCGCCGCGCCCTCTATATCAATGCCCGGACGTCGGCCAAACAGGAATCGCGTGGCCCCGCCGCCACAGGCCCGGCGGGATTCCCGGGCCGCGGCCCGCGCCGAGGTTGACCGGCGGGTGAAGCGCCCCCTAATGAACCCCAAGCCTAAATTTGGGCGCAATGGGCTGGAAAAAAGCCCGTCTGTCTGGTGGTGAGTTCTTTCGTGTCGTTTCCGGGTCGGACATCCGGGCGCCTGGTCGCCCTCCTGGCCGCCGCCCTCCTTGTGGGAGCGGGAGCGACGGCGCATGCGGATCCGGCGCGCAAGCCTGCGGATTTCAGCGTGCGGGTCGACCAGGCCGCCAATCCCGCCGGGGGAACCTCCCTGACCTGGGACGCCCGAAAGGGGCGCTGGGGCATGACCTTCAATGTCGAGGCGCCCCAGACCCGCGAGCCGGACTGGACCGATGTGAAGGCCGGCGCCTACTACCGGGTGTCTCCCAGCCTCAGGATCGGGGGCGCTGTGTCCATGGGTGACCAGGCCGGTCAGCCCGAGGCCTGGCGCAAGATCGCGCCCCAGCAGCCTGCGCCCCGCGTCCGGCTCGAGACCGCCTTCAAGTTCTGAGGGCTTTCGCCTCCCCGGCGGAAGGCGTCTGATTGAAACCCACCCCCGCGAGCCCCGCCGCACCGGTCATCCGGAGCCGCCCGGCCGTCTCGTCATTGACCCCCCCCAGGGCATAGGCCGGCGCTGAGGCCGTCCTCACCCTCTGGGCGAAGCGCAGGGCGCCGAGGGGCGGACCCGCAGACGGTGAAGCCGAGGGAAACACCGCTGAAAGGATGAAGGCGTCGATCCCGGGTCGTCGCGCCGCCCGCGGCGAGTGCGCTGCTGCGGTGAGAATCCAGCCCGGCCGCCGCAGGCGCCAGGCGCGGCTGGCGAGTCGCTCGGGAAGGTGCAGGCCGGCCGCCCCCGCCTGCGCCGCAAGGTCGGGGTCTGCGCCCACCAGGAGGATCAGGCCCCGCCGCCTCGCCACGACTCCCAGGGCCCGGGCGGTCTCCAGCCCGTTGGCCGCCCCGAAGGCGCGATAAACGAGGCCTGCGCCCCGGGGCAGGCTGAGCGCCAGGGCCACCGGATCCGGGGTCCGGTCCGGATCGGTGAAGACCAGCAGGGGTGGCGGCGGCCTCTTCCCCTGGGAGCGCCGGCGACCTAGGAAGGCCGCAGTCCGCCTGACCGTCCAGAAACCGGAAATGTCCGCCTCCCCCGCACTCGACGCCATCCTAGCCCGAATCGCCGCCGCTGCGCAGGCCGCGGGTCGCGACCCGTCGGGCATCCGTCTGACGGCGGTCTCCAAGCAGCAGCCCTGGGAGGCGATTGAGCCGGTCCTCGCCGCCGGTCAGAAGGTGTTCGGGGAAAATCGCGTCCAGGAGGCGGCCAGCCGGTGGACGGGCCGCCGGCAGGGCCTGGAGCTCCGGCTGATCGGGCCCCTGCAGACCAACAAGGCCCGGGAGGCCGTCGCGCTCTTCGACGTCGTCGAGACCCTGGACCGCGAGAAGCTGGCCCAGGCCCTCCGGGCGGCGGCCGACCTGGCCGGCCGCCTGCCCCGACTCTACGTGCAGGTGAATACGGGAGAGGAGCCCCAGAAGGCGGGCGTCGCGCCCCTGGAGGCGGACGCCTTCCTGGACCGGGTCCGCGGCGGACTTGGCCTTCCGGTCGAGGGGTTGATGTGCATTCCCCCGGCGGATGAGCCGCCCGGACCCCACTTCGCCCTGCTGGCCAAGATCGCCGCCCGGAATGGGCTGGACAGGTTGTCCATGGGCATGAGCGGCGACTTCGAGACCGCCATCGCCTTCGGCGCCACCAGCGTCCGGGTCGGCTCGGCCCTGTTCGGGGACCGGGCCGCCCCCGCCGTCTAGAGGGGTTCCGCCGGCAGGATGGCCAGGGCGTCCCCCGGCCGCGCGCGGGCCAGGAGGTCCAGCATGTCGGCCCTCTGGATGGCGACGCATCCGGCGGTGGGTGACCCGTCCGGCTGGATGAGGTGCAGGAAGATGGCCGATCCCATGGGGCTGACCGGCGGGTCGTCGTTGTGGCCGAGGCTGACGATCAGGTCGTAGTCCCTGTCCTGGCGCCAGAGCTGTTCGGCGCTGGCCGGGTAGGGCAGTCCGACGGGACGATT
>CANGRP010000274.1 GCA_947456005.1 Caulobacteraceae bacterium | reverse complement strand
TAGAAGCCGCGGTTGCGGTAGTGCTTGCGCAGCTGCTCCTTGTCGTACTCCAGCCGGTCCGGATCGTAGTTCGCATTGTTCGAGAAGAAGCGGTACCAGGCCGACTCTTCCGTCACCACGACGTCTCGCAGGTCGTTGTCCGAGAACTCGACATTGCCGAGGAAGTTCACGCCGAGCACGCCGCTCTTCTGGCCCTCGTTGATCTCGAAGATCAGGTCCACGCGCTTCTGGGGCAGCTCGACGATCTTGGGGGTGACGGCGGCGGCGATGCGGCCGGAACGGCGATAGAGCTCGATGATGCGCTGGACGTCCGACTGGACCTTGGCCCGGGTGAAGATGCCCCGGGGTCGCACGGTGACCTCGTCCCGGAGCTTGTCCTCCTTGAGCCCCGAGTTCCCCTCGAAGACCACCCGGTTGATGATCGGGTTCTCCACCACCTGGATGGTCAGGTCGCCATCCGACAGGCCGACCTTGACGTCAGAGAAGAGGTCGGTCCGGAACAGGGCCTTCAGCGCCAGGTCGATCCGTGCAGGGTCCACCGTGTCACCGACGCCTATGGGCAGGTAGGACAGGATGGTGGACTGCTCGATGCGCTCATTGCCGACGACGATGATCCGCTGGACCACGCCCTGCTGGGTCTGCCCCGCCTGGGCGCGAGCCGGCTGAGGCGCGATCGCCACGGCGCCGGCCATAAGGATCGTCAGTCCCGTCACGAGGGCGGCGCTGCGGACGCGTCGAGTATGCATGGTCAGGGCCATCACCAGAAGGAAGCGCGTGATCAGGAGAACAATCCGCCAAGGAACTGGAAGACCTGCAGCCTCTGCAAATCATTCCAGGTGGCGAACAACATCAAAGCCAGCACCAGCGCAAGGCCCACCCGGTATCCCGCGGCCTGGACGTTGGCGGAGAGGGGTCTGCGCGCCACGGCCTCATAGGCGTAGAACATCAGATGACCCCCATCGAGGACAGGGACGGGGAGCAGGTTCATGAACCCGATGCCGACGGAGAGGACCGCCGCCAGGGCGATCAGGTTGGCGCCCGCGTAGAGCACCTTCCGGCCGAGGTCCGGAGCGGCCTCCGCCCCGGCCTTGGCGATCTGGCCGGACATCTGGGCGATGCCGAGGGGGCCGTTGAGCTGCTCGGCCGACATCTGGCCGGTGATCATCCGCCCCATGGCGTAGACGCTGGTGGTCAGGACACGCCAGGTCCGCTCCACGCCCTTGGCGACGGCCTCGATAGGCCCGAAGGCCTGACGCACGACCTCTCCGGTGGGGCCAAGACCGATCCGGCCAACCCGCGGCGCGCCGGGCTCGCTCTCGATCCGGCGCCACTCCGGAGTCGCGGTCAGGCGGATTTCCCGGCCATCCCGGTTCACCACGAATTCGGTGGGGGCCCCGCCCCGGACCTGGACCACCTCGATCAGGTCCTGGAAGGAACCGATCCTGCGGCCCGCCGCCTCGACGACCAGGTCGCCCTTCTGGAAGCCGGCCGCCTCGGCGACGCCGCCAGCCTCCACAGCGCCGATCCGCGGCGCCAGGGTTCGCTCGCCAAAAGTCATGAACAGGGCGGCGAACAGGACAATGGCCAGCAGGAAGTTGGCCGCGGGGCCCGCCGCCGTGACCAGGGCGCGCTGCCACACGGGCTTGAAGTGATAATGCCGCGCCAGGGCCTCCGGGCCGCTCTTGGCCAGGATCTCGGCCTTCATGGCCTGCAGGCCCGCCGCGTCTGGCACGCTGGCGACATTGGGATCGCCGGCGAACATCACGTAACCGCCCAGGGGGATCCATCCGATCCGCCACTCCACTCCGGAGCGATCCCGACGGGAGAACAGGGCGCGGCCAAAGCCGATGGAAAAACGCTCCACGGCCACCCCGCAGGCCCTGGCGGCCAGGAAATGGCCCAGTTCGTGAATGGTCACCACCAGGGACAGGACCAGGATGAAGGGCGCCAGGTGCCAGATGAAGTCGATGATCACACCCATGGTCAGGCGGCTCCCCTCGCCCGCCGGGCCTCGATGGCGGCGTCCGCCAGGCGGCGGCCGGCGTGGTCCACCCGCCGGGCCTGCTCAAGGATGTCGTCGGGCATACGGTCCGCCATGTCGTCTCCCAGGTGCTCTGCACCTGCTCTATCCAGGGTTTCCGACACGATTGCGGCAATATCGAGATAGCCGATACGCCGGTCAAGAAAGGCCTCGACGGCCACCTCGTTGGCGGCGTTCAGCAGCCCCGGAGCCGGTCCGCCCGCCTTCAGGGCCTGGCGCGCCAGGTCGAGGGCGGGAAACCGCTCCATGTCCGGCGGCTCGAAGGGGAGTCGGCCAAGCTGTCCGAGGTTGAGCCTCGGGGCTGGCCAGGCCACGCGGTCCGGCCAGGCGAAGGCCACGGCGATGGGCGTGCGCATGTCCGGCGCCCCCAGCTGCGCGAGGCTGGACCCGTCGGCGTACTCCACCAGACTGTGGATGATCGACTCCGGGTGCACCAGGACGTCGATCCGGTCGGCATCCACCCCGAACAGGTAGGCCGCCTCGATCATCTCCAGGCCTTTGTTCATCATGGTGGCGGAATCGACAGAGATCTTCCGGCCCATGTCCCAGTTGGGATGGGCGACCGCTTCCTCCGGGGTCGCGGCGGCCATGCGCTCGGCGCTCCAGGTGCGGAAAGGTCCTCCGGAGGCCGTCAGGATGAGACGGGAGACCTGCGCGGCCTGGCGAGGGTCGAGGGCCTGGAAGATGGCGGAGTGTTCGGAGTCCACCGGGATCACCGCCCCGCCCGACAGTCGGGCCCGGCGCAGCAGGGCCGGCCCCGCACAAACCAGGCTTTCCTTGTTGGCGAGGGCGACGACGGCGCCGGCGTCGATGGCCGCCAGGGTGGGCGCCAGCCCGGCGATCCCCACGATGGCCGACATCACCCAGTCCGCCGGCAGGGCGGCGGCGGCCTTCACCGCCCCCTCCCCAGCCTCCACGGCGACGCCGGATCCCTGGAGTCGCTGGGCAAGTTCATCCCGCCCACGAGGGTCGGCGATGACCGCCACCTCCGGACGCCAGCGGAGCGCCTGCTCGGCCAGCAACGCCGCGTTCCGGCCCCCTGTCAGCGCCTTCAGGCGGATGGGCCCGCCCAGGGCCTCGAAGAGGTCCAGCGTGGAGACGCCGACGGAACCCGTGGAACCCAGGATGGACACCGTCCGCGGGGTGCTCAATGGCCCCATCCCAGGTGGTTCACGAGGCGGAAGGCCGAGAGAATGACGACCACGAACATCAGGCCGTCCACCCGGTCCAGGAGGCCGCCATGACCCGGGATGAGGTCGCTCGCGTCCTTCACGCCGAACCGGCGCTTGAGCATGGACTCCCAC
>CANGRP010000273.1 GCA_947456005.1 Caulobacteraceae bacterium | reverse complement strand
TCGAGGGCGTGGCCCGCGTACCAGACCAGGGACCGGCAGGGCTCCAGCGAGGCCGCCATCTCGGCGCACATGTGCTTGACGGCCTGGAAGGTGGCGATGGCCCGGCCGACCTGGACCCGGCCCTTGGCGTAGGTCACGGCCTGGTCGAGCATGTCCTGGGCGGCGCCCAGGGTGTCGGCGGCCAGCATGACCCGGCCGGCGTCGATCATGGCGCGCACGGCGGCAGGGCCGTCGCCGGCCTTCAGGGGCTCCGCCGCGACGCCGTCGAAGACCAGCTCCCCGGTCGGGCGGGTCTCGTCGATGGTGCGGAAGTCCGTGCGGGTGAGGCCGGGGGCGTCCGCCGCGACCAGGTGCAGGCCGCGCGCCCGGTCGGCGACGACGTAGAGGTCGGCCTCGTAGTCCACCACGAACTGGGCCCGGCCGTGCAGGCGCCCGTCGCGGGCCTCGACCCCGGCGCCGTCCCGGGCCCCGGTGATCTCCGACAGGGCGACCCCCGCAATCACAGCGCCCGAGGCCAGCTTCGGAAGCCAGGTCGCCTGCTGGCCGGCGTCGCCCGCCTTCAGCAGGGCCAGGGGCGCCATGACGGCCGTGGCGGCGAAGGGGGCCGGGGCGACGAACCGTCCCAGCTGCTCGGCGGCCAGGGCGGCGTCCAGCAGGGACAGCCCCACCCCGCCGTGGACCTCGGGGATGATCAGGCCGGTGACGCCCAGCTCGGCCAGGCCCTGCAGCACGTCCGGGGCGCGGCGGTCCTTGCCGGCGGCGAAGGCGCGGGTGCGCTCCAGCCCGCCGGTCCCGGTCAGGAACCGGGCCAGGGCGTCCTGCAGCATGACCTGCTCTTCGGAGAGTCCGAATTCCATGGCGTGTCTCCTCAGGCCTTGGCCAGCTTGGGCTCGCGGGGCATGTCCAGCCCGCGCTCGGCGATGATGTTCTTCTGGATCTGCGAGGTGCCCCCGCCGATGATCAGGCCGAGGAAGTACATGTAGTCCCTCTGCCAGGAGCCGCCGCCGCGCAGGCGGGGCGTGTCGCCGTAGAGCAGGCCCAGCTCGCCCATGACGTCGACGGCGAAGCCCTCCAGTTCATGGCGCAGCTCGGTGCCCTGCAGCTTGACCACCATGCCCGCCAGGGGAGCGGACTGCCGGTTCACCGCCGCCGAGAGCAGGCGCAGGTCATTGCAGCGCAGGGCCTGGACCCGCCCCTGGATGGCCATCAGCCGATCCCGGTAGACAGGGTTGTCTATGACCCGGCTCCCATCGAGGGTCTCGGCCTTCATCAGGTCGATCAGGGCGTTCAGCCGGCTCTGCATGACGTTGGGGTCGGCGAGGGAGCCGCGCTCATGGCGCAGGATGGCGTTGGCCACCTTCCAGCCCTCGCCGCGCCGTCCGACGATCTGGTGGGCCGGGACGCGGACGTCGGTGAAGAAGACCTCGTTGAAGTTGGCTGCGCCGGTCATGTCCACCAGGGGGCGAATCTCGATGCCCGGGGTCTTCATGTCGAACAGCAGGAAGCTGATGCCCTCGTGCTTGGGGGCGTCAGGCTCGGTGCGCACGAGACAGAAAATCCAGTGCGCGAGGTGGGCTGTGGAGGTCCAGATCTTCTGGCCGTTGATCACCCACTCATCGCCCTCGAGCACGCCCTTGGTGGCGAGGGCCGCGAGGTCGGAGCCGGCGTTGGGCTCGGAATAGCCCTGGCACCAGAGCATCTCGCCGCGCAGGGTCGGGCCAATGAACTGGCGCTTCTGGTCCTCCGAACCCACCTCGAGCAGGGTCGGGACCAGCATGGAGATGCCCTGGCCGCCGAGGCCGGGCGACAGCTGGGCGCGGGCGAACTCCTCGGCGATGATCCGCGACTTCAGGATGTCCGGCTCGGCGCCGTAGCCGCCGTACTCGCGCGGAATGGTGCGGGCGGCGTAGCCGTTCTCGATCAGCAGCTTCTGCCAGGTCAGGCCATTGCCGCCATGCCCCGGGGCCTGGCTGCGGTGGGCGTCGAGGAAGCTGCGCACCTCGGTGCGGAAGGCCTCGTATTCGGGGCTGTAGGACAGGTCCATCTTACTCCTCCCGTTGCGGTCCGGCCCTGGGCGCCAAACCTTGAGCATCCAGCCCGCCGGGTCCAGTCTGGGAGCGGGCCGGACGGCAGGCAAGCCACCGTCCCCGAAGCGATTAGGGGAGGCCCGCCTCATGGACAAGCCATCCGCGACGGAAGCGACGCCGGAGCCCATCCTGGACCCGGACCGGCGGATCCTCGACCCGCACCACCACCTCTGGCCCGCCGGGGCGGGGCCGGCCTACCTGCTCGAGGAGTTGAGGGCCGACACCGGGGACGGCCACCGGGTCGAGGCCACGGTCTTCGTGGAATGCATGACCGGCTACCTGTCCGACGGGCCGGAGGCCCTGCGGCGGGCGGGCGAGAGCGCCTTTGTCGCCCGGGTCGCCCGGGACTCCCGCGACGGGAAGGGCGCGCGCATCGCCGCCATCGTCGGCTCGGCGGACCTTCTGGCGCCCGACGACCTCGACGCCCTGCTGGACGCCCACGTCGAGGCGGGCGAGGGCCTGTTCCGGGGGATCCGCCACGCCGCCGCCTGGGACGCCTCGGACGCCATCCGTCCCTCGCACCATCACCCACCGCCGCACCTCTACCTGGACGCGACCTTCCGGCGGGGCTTCGCGAAGCTGGCGGACCAGGGCCTGACCTTCGACGCCTGGCTCTTCCATCCCCAGATCCCCGAGCTGACGGACCTCGCCCGGGCCTTTCCCGGGGCCAGCATCATCCTCGATCACCTGGGCGGGCCCCTGGGCATCGGCCCCTACGCCGGCAAGCGCGATGAGTACTTCCCGACATGGCGGGCGGACATGGCCGGGCTGGCGACCTGCCCGAACGTGACGGTGAAGCTGGGCGGCATGGCCATGCCCATCAACGGCTGGGACTGGCACAAGACCGGCGCCCCGGACTCCGCCGCCTTCGCCGCAGCCCAGGGCGACTGGTATCGCGCCGCCATCGACCTCTTCGGCCCGGACCGCTGCATGTTCGAGAGCAACTTCCCCGTGGACCGGGCGAGCCTGTCCTACCGCACCCTCTGGAACGGCCTGAAGCGTATCGCCGCGCCCTACTCTGAAGCCGAGAAGGACCTGATGTTCCGGGGGACGGCGGCGAGGGTCTACGGAATAGAGGACTAGGCGGGTAGCGCCGTTGACCCCCTCAGTCAGCTGCGCTGACAGCTCCCCCTTGGGGGAGCAATGGGCTCCGTAATTCCTCCCCCCAAGGGGGAGGTGGACCGGGGCGCAGCCCCGGGACGGAGGGGGTCTCCTGAGGCGCCGTTGACTCCTCACCCGGCTACGCCCGGCGAGCGCGCGGTCCTGTTCAGCCGTCTGCCGACAACACCCCG
>CANGRP010000272.1 GCA_947456005.1 Caulobacteraceae bacterium | reverse complement strand
CCTCCCCCTGGGGGGAGGAATTATGGAGCCATTGCTCCCCCCAGGGGGAGCTCCCGGCGAAGCCGGGTGAGGGGGTCAACGGCGATTCAGCTGACCCCCTCCGCCGAATGGCGTCAGACGATCTTCGAGCCTTCCTTGCCCCAGTAGGCGTCGCGGATCAGACGTTTGTAGAGCTTGCCCGTCGGGTGGCGGGGCAGCTCCTCCATGAAGTCGATGATCCGCGGGCACTTCACGTGGCTGATATTGGCCCGGCAGAACTCTGCGATCTCGGCGCGGAAGGCGTCATTGGCGTCGGCCCAGTCGGCGGGCTGGATCATCGCGGCGACCTGCTCGCCCATTTCCTCGTGCGGGGCGCCGACGACGGCGGCGTCGGTGATCTTCGGATGGGTGATCAGCAGGTTCTCGAGTTCCTGCGGATAGATGTTCACCCCGCCGGAGATGATCATGAAGCTCTTGCGGTCGGTGAGGTAGAGGAAGCCCTCCTCGTCCACCCAGCCCACGTCGCCCAGGGTGGTCCAGCCGTGCTTGTTGGTGTTCTCGGCCACCTTCTCCGGGGCGTTGTGATAGGCGAGCGGGGCGCCGCCGGCGAAATAGACCGTGCCTTCGGTGCGGGGCGGGACCTCCTCGCCATCCTCGCCGACGATCTTGACCTCGCCCATGACCGAGCGGCCGACCGTGCCCTTGTGGGCCAGCCAGTCCTCGGGCCCGACATAGCAGAAGCCGTTGCCCTCGGAGCCGGCGTAGTACTCGTGGACCACCTTGCCCCACCACTCGATCATCTGCTCCTTGACCGGAACAGGGCAGGGGGCGGCGGCGTGGACCGCCGAGCGGATGGACGAGACGTCGTACTTTGCGCGGACCTCGGCCGGCAGCTTCAGCATGCGCACGAAGTGGGTCGGCACCCACTGGCCGACGTCGATCCGGTAGCGCTCGATCAGGGCGAGGGCGGTCTCGGGGTCAAACTTCTCCATGACGACCACCGTCCCGCCCATGCGCTGGACGGACATGCACCAGCGCAGGGGGGCGGCGTGATAGAGCGGCGCCGGCGAGATGTAGATGCTGTCCGGCCTAAAGCCGAACAGGCCCTGGGCCATCATGGCCAGGGTGTTGGGCTCGTCGATGGGGGCGCCGGTCAGGGGGGGCTTGATGCCCTTGGGCCGGCCAGTGGTGCCCGACGAATAGAGCATGTCGGCGCCGGCGGTCTGGTCGGCGATGGGCTCGGCGGGCATGGCGGCCCGCGCGGCCTCGAAGCTCTCGTAGGGCGCCCGCGGCTCGCCCACCATATAGAGCTTCACACCCGGGATGAGGGCCGGGAGCTCGTCGATCACGGGGCCGACCCCGGCGGAGGTGATCAGCACCTTCGCCTCGCAGTCGCCCATGATGTACTCGATCTCTCCGGCGGAGAGCTTGGACGAGATGCAGGTGAAGTAGAGGCCCGAGCGCTGGGCGGCCCAGGCGATCTCGAAGTACCGGGGATGGTTGTCCAGCATGAGGGCGATGACGTCGCCGGTCTTCAGGCCGAGGGACCGGAAGAGCTGGGCGCCCTGGTTCGAGCGGTCGTCCAGTTCGCGGTAGGTGACGGTCTCCCCCGTGGCGCCCATGATGTAGGCGGCGCGATCCGGCTGGGTCCGGGCATGGGTTGCGGGGTGCATGGTCATCCTCCTCGATCGTCGCCCGGTTGCGGGCCGCCGCTCATCCGGCTTGCGGCGTGCATATGCAGGTCTTGACGGGAGGTCCGTCAAGGCCGACCGATGCGCCGGAAACGCCACGGAGAGAAACGACCATGTCAAACTTCGAGACGATCCGCCTGGAAGTCGAGGACGGCATCGCCACCCTGACCCTGAACCGGCCGGACAAGCTGAACGCCTTCAACACGCAGATGATGCAGGAGATGATCGCGGCCTTCGACCAGACCGACGCCGACGACAGCGTCCGCGTGGTGATCGTCACCGGCGCCGGCCGCGCCTTCTGCGCCGGCGCGGACCTGTCCGCCGGGGCGGCGACCTTCGACTATTCCGCCCGGGGCGGAGAGGAGAAGGAGGCCCGGACCATTGAGGGCGTCCAGCGCGACGGCGGCGGCCTCCTGACCCTGCGCATCTATGACAGCCTCAAGCCCGTGATCGCGGCGGTGAACGGCGCTGCGGTCGGGGTGGGCGTGACCATGCAGCTGGCCATGGACATCCGCATGGCCTCGACAGACGCGCGGTATGGCTTCGTCTTCTCGCGCCGGGGGATCAATCCCGAGGCCTGCTCGTCCTGGTTCCTGCCCCGGCTGGTGGGCGTCCAGACCGCCCTGGAATGGTGCTATTCGGGCCGGGTCTTCCCGGCGCAGGAAGCCCATGACCGGGGCCTGGTCCGGTCCCTGCACGCCCCGGAGGACCTGCTGCCCGCCGCCCGCGCCCTGGCCCGCGAGATCGCCGACAACACCGCCCCGGTCTCCATCGCCCTGACTCGCCAGCTGATCTGGCGGATGGCCGGGGCAAGCCACCCCATGGAGGCCCACATGGCCGACAGCCGCGGCATCCAGGCGAGGGGCGCCATGGCCGACGCCAAGGAGGGTGTCGTGTCCTTCCTGGAGAAGCGCCTGCCGCGCTACCCGGACAAGGTTTCGACCGACCTGCCCAACATTTGGGAGCACTGGAGCGCGCCGAGGTTCCAATGATGTCTCGCCTCCCCTCCCCTCCCCGGTCTTCCGAACCCGGGGAGGCCTTCTTTTCGACAGGAGTGTCGAAACAGGCTTAGGAGCGTGAAAACGTAATTGGTTTGCAGTAATCCACATGTGAACGTCTTGCAGCCACCGCAGCAGAGCGCTATTGGCGGATTGCAGTCGCTCGTCAGCGACTCTTTTCTGTATTTCTGAGAGATGGAAGCCCATTATGGACGAGAAGACTGGCGTCATCGAAATGACCGCGGATATTGTCTCCGCCTACGTTGGCAATAATACGATCTCCGCTGCTGAGCTTCCTTCGCTCATCCAGAGCGTCCACCGCGCCCTGGCCGGGGTCAGTGGCGGGGCGGAACCCGTCGAGGCCGCTCCCCGCGACCCCGCCGTGCCCGTTCGGCGGTCGATCACTCCTGACTTCATCATCTGCCTTGAGGATGGCCGCAAGTTCAAGTCGCTGAAGCGCCATCTCCGGACAAAGTACAACACGAGTCCGGAAGAGTACCGCGCCAAGTGGGGTCTTCCCAAGGACTATCCCATGGTGGCGCCCAACTATGCCAAGGCGCGCTCTGATCTTGCCAAGCAGATGGGTCTTGGTCAGGGGGGGCGCCAGGCCCCGCGCCGCCGCGGCAAGGCCTGACCCCAGACCTTCCAGATTCCGGGACAAGAACGCCCGGCCGCATCTGCGGCCGGGCTTTTTCGTGACGCTTCGTCCCTGAAAGCGT
>CANGRP010000271.1 GCA_947456005.1 Caulobacteraceae bacterium | reverse complement strand
GGCCAGGGCGAGGCCGGCGGCGGAGGGCGCCGTGAAGGCGCCGGGGCGGACGAAGGCGAAGAGCTCCAGGGCGTCCAGCAGGCGCGGCGAGCGGGGCGGAGGGGCGGCGCCCAGCCGGCGTGCGGTGAGCGTTGCATGGGCGACCAGCAGCCGGTCCTGCGCGAACCGCTCCCGGGCCTCGGCGGGGACCAGCCGGACAGCGCCCCCGGCGCCGGAGAGGGCGGCCTTGGGACCCGGCAGGACGACGAGGGCGGGCGGAAGGGTCACTGGCCAGACCTAACCCACCCGGGACTGAAACGGAACGCGCCGTCTCAGTGCGCCGGTCAGGCCTCCGCGCGGGAGAAGAGGCGGATCACCAGGACGCCGGTCAGGATCAGGCTGATCCCCAGGATGGCGGGGACATCGAGCTTCTGGCGGAAGCCGACCCAGCCGATCGCCGTGATGGCGAGAATGCCCACTCCGGACCAGATGGCGTATCCGATCCCCATCGGGATGGTCCTCTGCGCCTGGGCGAGACAGTAGAAGGACACCGCCACCAGGGCGATGGCGCCGGCTCCGGGAAGCGGGCGGGTGAAGCCCTCGGACAGTTTCAGCAGGCTGGTGCTGACGATTTCCGTGGCGATGGCCCCCGCCAGCCAGGCGTAGCCGCTCATGCTTTCGGACCGCCGCCGGACGCCGCCCGGTCACGGCCGAAGTTTGGCTCCGCGCTATCCTGGCCTGCGGCGACGATGCCCTGGCGGATGTCGCGGGTGCGGGAGAAGAGCTCGAACAGCTTGTCGCCCTCGCCCCAGCGGATGGATCTCGAGAGGGCTTGCAGGTCCTCGGTGAAGCGGCCCAGGATCTCCAGCACCGCGTCCTTGTTCGCCAGGAAGATGTCCCGCCACATGGTGGGGTCCGAGGCGGCGATCCGGGTGAAGTCCCGGAACCCGCCGGCCGAGTACTTCATCACCTCGGCCCGGGTGACCTCCTCCATGTCGGCGGCGGTGCCGACGATGTTGTAGGCGATCAGGTGGGGCAGGTGGCTTGTGACCGCCAGGACGAGGTCGTGGTGGGCGGCGTCCATGGTGTCCACCTGGGCGCCGAGGGCGGTCCAGAAATCCGAGAGCCGGCGGACCGCGTCTGCGTAATCGGTCTGGTCATCCGCCTGTGGGGTCAGGATCACCCAGCGGCCCCGGAACAGTTCGGCAAAGCCCGCGGCGGGGCCGGACTGCTCGGAGCCCGCGATGGGGTGTCCGGGGATGACATGGACCGAAGCGGGGACTGCGGCCCGCAGGGCCTCTCCCACGCTGACCTTGACCGAGCCGACGTCGGTGACCGTGGCGCCCGGCTTCAGCGCCGCCGCCGCCGCAGTCGCTGCAGGGCCCATGGCCAGGACCGGCACGGCGAAGACCACCAGGTCGGCGTCCGCCACCGCCTCGGCCATGTCGCCGGTCACGAGGTCGGCATAGCCCAGGGCGGCGATCTCGGCACGGTGGGCCTCGCTGGCTTCGCCCACGGCCACGGAACCCACGGCCCCCGCCGCCCGGGCGGCGCGGATCACCGAGGATCCGATCAGGCCGCAGCCGATCACGGCCATCCGGGCGTAGATCACGGACGGGTCCCCAGGAACTCGGCGAGGGCGTCCACGAGGGCCCGGTTGTGCGCCTCCAGCCCGATGGTGATGCGCAGGTGGTCGGGCAGGCCGTAGCCACCGACCATCCGCGGGATCAGGCCCCGGGCGCAGAGGAAGGCGTCGGCGTCCACCGCCGTCCGGCCGGGGGTCTTCGGGAAGCGGGCGAGGACGAAGTTGGCGCTGGACGCCGTGGTCTCCAGTCCCAGGCCTCCAAGCTGCTGGGCCAGCCAGGGCCGCCAGGTCCGCACCAGCTCAAGGGACCTCGCCTGGAAGTCCTCATCCGCCAGGGCGGCGATGGCCGCGCGCTGGGCGGGGATGGAGACGTTGAAGGGCAGGCGGATCCGGTCGATGGCGTCGGCCATGTCCTGCGGCATGTAGGCCCAGCCCACCCTCAGGGCGGCCAGGCCGTGCAGCTTGGAGAAGGTCCGCGTCATGATGACGTTGGTGAAGTTCCGGACCAGGTCGACCCCGTCCTCGAAATCCGGGTCCTCGGCGAACTCGGCATAGGCGCCGTCAAGCACCAGGACCACATCGGCGGGCAGGGCTGCATGCAGGCGGCGGATTTCAGAGCCCTTGACCAGGGTGCCTGTCGGGTTGGCGGGATTGGCCACCCAGACGATCCGGGTCCGCTCATCCACGCAGGCGAGCAGTTCATCCACGTCGATCCGCAGGTCGATCTCGCGGGCCATGCGCACCTCGCCCCCCGCCGCGCGGGTGGCGATGGCGAAGGCGCCGAAGCCATGCTCGCCCTGTACGGCGTTGTCGCCGGGCTGGAGGAAGGTCTGGCCGATCAGCTGGAAGATCTCGTCCGAGCCGCAGCCGAACAGCAGCCGTTCGGGCTCAAGGCCGTACCGGGCGCTGATCGCCTCGCGCAGGGCGTTGCAGCGCCCGTCCGGATAGAGGTGCAACTCGTCTATGGCGGAGGCGAAGGCCGTCTTCGCCTCCGGGCTAGAGCCGAGGATGTTCTCGTTCGCCGAGAGCTTGAGCGGGTGCGCCACCCCCTCCACCGCGGCCTTGCCGGGCTTGTAGGGCGAGATGTCGAGGATGCCGGGCTTGGGCTGGGGACGATCGGTCATGGCTTCCCCTTCAGGTGTCCAGCGGCGCCGAGGCCGCGCCGATCACGCCGGTCAGCCGCCCGGGCGCCCGGGCGAGGCGCTCGTCGTCGGACTGGTAATAGCCGCTGAGTTCGAAGAGGCGCAGGCCGCCGGCGTCCGCCAGGAGTTCCGCGGCGACCCCATCCTTGCTCAGGGCCTCCACCAGCCGGCCCGGCGGGCCGGGGGCGTCGGTGACCCAGTAGGTCCGGTCCCCGCCGGTGGGGCCGATCTCCACCTCTGCAGCCGCCAGGGCGGTCGGCCGTCCCCAGGCGTTGAGGCAGGGCAGGGCGGCGAAGATCCTCAGGGTGGGCTCGGCCAGCAACCGGCCCCACCAGGGCGTCCGGGAGTCCAGGGCCAGGACGGCGACCCCGCCCGGGGTGCGAGCGGCGGTGATGGCGTCCTCGGGACGGCTGACTGCGGCGAAGGGCGGGGCGGCGCCGAACCGCATGCGGGCGGCCTCGCGGACCCCCTCCGGCGACTGACCGCCATAGACGCTGACATGATAGGGCCCCTGCCGTGACAGGCTGTCGCTCATGAGCTCGCGCCAGATGCGCACGATCAGGCCTGCGGGCGCCGCCTTGCGGGGCTGGGCGAGAAGGTTGCGAAGGACCTCGGCTTCGCGCGGGGGCCGCAGGGCGAAGCGTCCGCCCTCGCCGGCCGCCGCCTTGGCCGCCGCGACCTCGCCCGCCAGGGCGGCCCGCTCGTC
>CANGRP010000270.1 GCA_947456005.1 Caulobacteraceae bacterium | reverse complement strand
GGGCGCCCCGGGGCGGGTCCCTCGACCGCCTGGCGGCGCGCCTTGCCGGGGCGGAGGCGTTCCAGGCGACCCTGGCCGGCGCCTTGGTCATTGCAACGAACGACGGCGTCGCCTTCGGCCGGGCGGCCGGCGAGATGCGGCGTCAGGGCGTCCGCGACCTCGTCCTGCCGGCGAACGGGGCGGGGGTCTTCGACGGTCGCTTCGAGGTCGAGACGACTTCAGCTGCGCGGATCACGCCTCTGGAAGGCCGACTTTCGCACCTCGCCGCGGCGGACCGGAACCGGCTCGCGACCGTCCCGCCGGCCTATCGCGGCGCCCTGCCGGGGGTTGAAGGGGGAGGCGCTTTTCGCCTGGCCGGGACACCGGCGTCCGGCGTCCGGATCCGTCCCCTGGCGCGGCGCCGGCTGCTCGCCGCCTGCGGTGCAACGCCGGACGAAGCGGCGGCGACAGCCCTCAGCCGGGAGACGTCTGGCTGACGTCCAGAATGTGGGTGATCCCCTGTACGACCCTGTGGGCGTAACGGGGCCCAAGCAGGCTGGCGTGGCGGGCGCCCTCGACCCGGTCCACATGCCCGGCCCGGGAGGCCAGGGCCGGCGCATTCTGGATCGCCTGAAGATCACCCGGAAGGGGGACGGCGCCGGCGGTCACCACGGCGACGGGCAGGTCCCTGTCAAAGGGCCCTGCAATCCGTCCCTGGGCGGCGCTCTCAAGCCACTGCTGGACCTCCCGGGCGGAGGCCCGGGCGTGGGAGGCCGAGGCGTAGATCCGGCGCTTCTCCCGCGAAATCTCCGGCGGAAGGCCGATCCGGTCGCCGGCCACCAGCGACCAGGGCCGCATGACGCCGAGGTCGGCGACCCGGTCGAGCAGGAACATGGCGCGGCGAAAGCCGTCGATCATCCGGGCCGCGGCCGGATGATCGACGGCCTCGGGGGTGACCGCGTCCACCAGGACCAGGCCCATCAATCGGTCCCGGACCCGTGGCGCGAGAATCCTCAGGAACAGCCCAGCCATGGAGTGGCCGGCGAGGACCATGGGCGCCGGGTCCTCCAGGCGTTCGAGCATCGCCTCGAGGTCATCGGCAATGGCGCGCCCATCCCGCGGGTCCGGTCCGGGATCGGACAGGCCAAGGCCAGCCCTGTCATAGGCCAGGCTGCGAACGCCAACTCCCGCCAGAGCCTCCTGGACCCTGTGCCAGTCCGCGGCGCAGCCGAACGCACCGCACTCCATCACGACAAGGGGCCCGCCGTCTCGCGGTCCCGCCCGGACGACGCGCAGGCGACGTCCGCCTATGTCCACCCATTCGCCCCTGGAGGGTCCTGTGGCCTGGGTCATGAGGGCCTGTCCTGCGTCGCCCTGCAGCCTACCGCCAGGTGTAGGTGACCGGCGAACTGGCGGGTCCGAAGGTAATCTCGACCGAGGTCACCGCCTTGGCGCCCGGCGGCGGCTGGAAGACGGCGCGGGTCGCCTCGGGCCGTACAGACATGGGCGAGGCCCCGTCGAAGGCGACCTTCACTTCCCGGACCGCCTCTTCGGGCGCCTTCAGGAGCTCGGGCCTGGCCGACGCGCCTGGCGACTCGCTGGTGACCTGGAAGTACCGCTTGGTCTGGCTCTTGCCGGCGAACCAGACGATCTTGAAGCCGTCCCCTGTCACCCACCAGCTGGGGGTCATGGCCACCTGGGCTGCGTAGGTCTTTACCCCCGTCCCCACCAGGACGCGGGCCGAGCGGGCTTCCAGAACGCCGTTGGTATTGGGTTCGAGGGAAATCGAGAAGGGCGCCGGCGTCGCCGGGCCGGCGGCTTCCTGCGGATCGGAACAGGCGGAAATCAGGAGAACCGACGCGAGCAACAGCCCGCCGAAGATACTGCGCATGGCTTGCCTCCCTGGTTATTGGGGAGAGCATGTACCCACAGGGGACGTGCGGCAAGTCATCGGTGAGTGAAGGGCGATCCGAGCTCAAAGGGACTTGAGGATACCCTCGACCATCTTCTTGGCGTCGCCGAACAGCATCATGGTGTTGTCGCGGAAGAAGAGCTCGTTCTCCACGCCGGCATAGCCCGAGCTCATGCCCCGCTTCACGAACAGCACGGTCCGGGCCTTTTCGACATCCAGGATCGGCATGCCGTAGATGGCGCTGGAAGGATCTGTCTTGGCGGCCGGGTTGGTGACATCGTTGGCGCCGATGACAAAGGCCACGTCGGCGGTCGGGAACTCGGCGTTGATGTCCTCGAGCTCGAAGACCTCGTCATAGGGGACATTGGCCTCGGCCAGCAGGACATTCATGTGCCCGGGCATGCGGCCCGCGACGGGATGGATGGCGTACTTCACGTCCACGCCCTCCTCCTTCAGCTTGTCGGCCATCTCCCGCAGGGCGTGCTGGGCCTGGCTGACGGCCATGCCGTAGCCGGGGACGATGATCACCTTGGAGGCGTTCTTCATGATGAAGGCTGCGTCGTCCGCCGAGCCCTGCTTGACGGGCCGGGTCTCGATGCGCCCGCCGGCCGCCGCCGCACCATCATCGGCGCCGAAGCCGCCCAGGATGACCGAGATGAAGCTGCGGTTCATCGCCTTACACATGATGTAGGACAGGATGGCGCCGGACGAGCCCACCAGGGCGCCGGTGATGATGAGGGTGACGTTCTCGAGGGTGAAGCCCAGGGCCGCCGCCGCCCAGCCGGAATAGCTGTTCAGCATGGACACCACGACCGGCATGTCCGCGCCGCCGATCGGGATGATCAGGGTGATGCCGAGGATCAGGGCCAGGGCGAAGATGGCCCAGAAGGCCCACAGGGCCGAGCCGCCGCTGACGACCAGGACGCCGACCAGGCCCAGCAGGGCCAGGGCGATCAGGATGTTGAGGAGGTGCCGGGCGGGCAGCAGGATCGGCGCGCCCGACATGTTGCCGTTCAGCTTGGCGAAGGCGATCACCGAACCGGTGAAGGTCACCGCCCCGATGGCCAGGCCAAGGGACAGCTCCACCAGAGAGATGGCGTAGATCGCGCCCGGGGCCCCGATCCCATAGGCGCCGGGGGTGTAGATGGCGGCCACCGCCACGAGGCAGGCGGCGAGGCCGACCAGGCTGTGGAAGGCGGCCACCAGCTGGGGCATAGAGGTCATGGCGACCCGCCGGGCGATCACCGCCCCGATCACGCCGCCGACACCGACGCCGGCCAGGATCAGGCCCACCGTCAGGACGTCGAGCTTGCCCTCGCTGAACAGGGTGACCAGGGTCACGCCCACGGCGAGGGCCATGCCGATCATGCCGTTGCGGTTGCCCGCCTGGCTGGTCACCGGGCTGGAGAGACCGCGCAGGGCAAGGATGAAGAGGACCCCCGAGACGAGGTAGAGGATGGCGGCGAGGTTGGCGCTCACTTCGAAGCGTCCTTCTTGGCCGGCTCTTTCTTCTTGTACATGGCCAGCATCCT
>CANGRP010000269.1 GCA_947456005.1 Caulobacteraceae bacterium | reverse complement strand
TTCCTCGCGGCGGGGCCGCGGTGGACGGTCCTGTCCGTCCCTGGATCGTCCCCTGGGCGCGGCGCGGCTACGAGGAGGCTTGCGATCATCCCGCGGCGTGTCCTTGATGGCGGCGAAGTCGACGCCCTCGAGGACCACTTCTTCCGGGTCCTTTCCGATGAGCTTGAGGACCTTGTCGATGTTCTTGGCGTCGGCAGGGGTGACGATCATGAAGGCGCGGCCGGACTTGCCGGCACGTCCCGTCCGCCCGATCCGGTGGACATAGTCGTCGGCATGGTGCGGCACGTCATAGTTGAAGACGTGGCTGACATCCGGGATGTCGAGGCCTCGCGCCGCCACGTCCGAGGCGCAGAGAAGCTTCAGGTCGCCGCTCCGGAAGGAGTCCAGGGTCCGCATCCGGGTCTGCTGGTCGAGGTCGCCATGGATGGCGGCGGCGTCGAAACCGTGGGTCCGCAGGCTCTTGGCGACGATGTCCACCTCGGACTTGCGGTTGCAGAAGACGATGCCGTTCTTGATGCCCTCAGCCTCGATCAGCATGCGCAGGGCGGTGCGCTTGGCCTTGGGATCAGAGGTCGGCAGGCGCACGATGTGCTGGGCAATGGTCTCAGCCGTGGTCGCCGGCCGCGCCACCTCGATCCGCACAGGATCGTTCAGGAACTGCTTGGTCAGCCGGGTGATCTCGGGCGGCATGGTCGCCGAGAAGAACAGGGTCTGCTTCTTCGGCGGGGTCAGGCGGAAGATCCGCTCGATGTCCGGGATGAAGCCCATGTCGAGCATGCGGTCGGCTTCGTCGACCACCAGGATCTGGACGCCCGTCAGCAGCAGCTTGCCGCGTTCGAAGTGATCGAGAAGACGGCCAGGGGTGGCCACCAGCACGTCGACTCCACGATCCAGCTTGAGTTCCTGATCGTTGAAGGAGACGCCGCCGATCAGGAGGGCCCAGGACAGCTTGCGCACCTGGCCGGCAGAATAGCGTTCAAACGCGGCGGAGACCTGGTCGGCGAGCTCGCGGGTCGGGGCGATGACAAGGGCCCGGGGCATCCGCGCGCGGCTGCGGCCGGACGCCAGACGCTCGATCATGGGCAGGGTGAAGGCGGCGGTCTTTCCCGTCCCGGTCTGGGCGATGCCCAGAACGTCCCGTCCCGTCAGGGCGACGGGGATGGCCTCGGCCTGGATCGGTGTCGCGGTGGTGTAGCCGGTGTCGGAGATGGCCTGCAGGATTTCAGGGGACAGGCCCAGTTCAGAGAATTCGGTCATTATTTGCCTAAGGGGCGACGGGCCCGACCCGCGAGGCGGGCGCGCGCACGGCGCAGAGGCGCAGACGTCGGTCGTCGCGCGTGGCGGAACATACGGGCTGGGGCTCCCAAGTCAACGCGCAAGCGAATTCGCAACCGCCGCCTCGGCTAGAGATCAAGGTCCTCGGTGGCGAACTCGGCGTTCTCCTGGATGAACCGGAAGCGCAACTCAGGCTTCCGGCCCATGAGCGCCTCCACGAGGTCTGAGACGGCCTCCTCGGAGCGGGGAAGCGTGACCCGCGCGAGGATTCGCCTGGCCGGATCCATGGTCGTCTCACGCAGCTGGGCCGGCATCATCTCCCCCAGGCCCTTGAAACGTCCGATCTCCGGCTTCTTGCCCTTGAACTCAGTGGCCAGCAGGGCTTCCCGGTGGGCGTCGTCCCGGGCGTAGACCACCTTCCCACCATGGCTGATCCGGTAGAGCGGGGGCATGGCCAGGTAGAGGCGGCCCGCTCGGATCAGCTGGGGCATGGTCCTGTAGAAGAAGGTGATGAGAAGGCTGGCGATATGGGCGCCATCGACGTCGGCGTCGGTCATGATAACCACGCGGTCGTAGCGCAAGTCCTCCTCGCGGAAGCGGGCCCCTCCCTGGACGCCGAGGGCCAGCATCAAGTCGGAGAGCTCCCGGTTCTGAAGCAGCTTGTCTGGCGTCGCTGAGGCGACATTCAGGATCTTGCCGCGGAGCGGGAGGATGGCCTGGGTCCGGCGGTCCCGGGCCTGCTTGGCTGAGCCGCCGGCGCTGTCGCCCTCGACGATGAAGATCTCCGACCCGTCGGCCGCCTGAGAGGAGCAGTCCGCCAGCTTGCCTGGCAGGCGCAGCTTGCGGGTCGCGGAGGCGCGGGAGACCTCCTTTTCGCGCCGTCGCTTCAGGCGTTCCTCGGCGCGCTGGATAACGAAGTCCAGAAGGGCGCGCGCCGCCTTGGGCTGGGCGGCGAGCCAGTGGTCGAAGGGATCGCGCAGGGCGGTCTCGACCAGCTTCTGGGCCTCCGCCGAGGACAGGCGCTCCTTGGTCTGGCCCTGGAATTCGGGGTTGGCGATGAAGACGCTGACCAGACCCCCGGCCTGTGCGACCACGTCCTCGGCGGTCAGCAGGCCCGCGCGCTTCTCTCCGACCAGTTCAGCGTAGGCCTTGAGCCCGCGGGTCAGGGCGGCGCGGAAGCCGGCCTCGTGCGTCCCGCCTTCCGGGGTGGGAACCGTGTTGCAGTAAGACTGAAGAAAGCCGTCGGCCTCGCCGAAGCCGGCGCCCGTCCAGGCCACGGCCCACTCGACCTTGCCCGGATCCCCTTTGCGCTCGAAGCGACCGACGAAGGGTTCAGGGGTGACGGTCTCGACGTCGCGGACGCGCTCGGCCAGGAAGTCCGCCAGGCCATTGGGAAAGCGCAGGACGGCCTCGGGCGGCGTCTGGTCGTGAATCAGGGCCGGATCACAGGCCCAGCGGATCTCGACGCCTCCGAAGAGGTACGCCTTGGAGCGGGCCATCCGGTAGAGGCGGGCGGGCCGGAAGGCGGCGGAATCGCCAAAGATGACCGGGTCCGGACGGAAGGTGATGACCGTCCCATGCTTCCGGGTCGACCCGAGTTTCTCCAGCCCGCCGATGGGCTTGCCGCGACTGAAGGTCTGGCGCCACTCGAAACCGTCCTTGAAGGCCGTGACCTCCAGGTGTTCGGAGAGGGCGTTGACCACTGAAACGCCTACGCCGTGCAGGCCTCCCGAGGTCTCATAGGCCTTGCCCGAGAACTTCCCGCCGGAGTGCAGGACGGTCATGATGACCTCCAGCGCCGACTTGCCGGGGTGCTTGGGATGGGGGTCCACCGGGATGCCCCGGCCGTCGTCCCGGACGGTCAGGGCGCCATCGGCGCCGAGTCGGACCTCGATGATCCTCGCATGACCGGCGACAGCCTCGTCCATGGCGTTGTCCAGCACCTCGGCAAAGAGGTGGTGCAGGGCCCGCTCGTCCGTGCCGCCGATGTACATGCCTGGCCGCATGCGCACCGGCTCCAGGCCCTCGAGGACCTCGATGTCCTTTGCGGAATAGCCGCCCTTGCCGCCTCCCGGAGGCGGCGATGGCGCAGCCGGCGCCGGCGGTTCCGCGGCCCCGGACGAGCGGGGCGCGGGCTGCGGGTCGTCGAAGAGCGAGGCCTGGGGGGGCGGTTCAGCCATCCGGGTTCATTGCCGCGATTCGGGCCCGGAATCAGAAAGGCC
>CANGRP010000268.1 GCA_947456005.1 Caulobacteraceae bacterium | reverse complement strand
GGCCGTCGGGCAGGACCAGGGCCCGGGCCACCCGCCCGGCGCCGCCGCCGCCCCGGGCGTTGTGCGCCGCCACGCCCGCCCGGACCGCCTCGGCCACCACCTCGGGGCCATGGCCGGGACGTGGGTAGAACAGCAGGCCGACCCCCGCCTCGCCCTCGCCGCAGACGATGGCGTCGGTCACGGCATCGCCCACGGCGCCGATCACCGCGATCCGTAGCTCACCGACATTCACGAAGGTGCCGCTGGCCAGCTTGAAGTTCTCGGACAGGCGCCCGTCAAAGGCCAGGCCCTTGCGGATGTCGTCGGGATCCACCAGCCGCGCCGCATCGCCCAGGCGGTAGAAGCCCTCCTCGTCGAAGCTGGCCGCCGACAGCTCGGGCTGGCCCAGATAGCCCGTGGTGACCTGTGGCCCCTTGACCCGGAACTCCAGCTTGCCGGCCGGGGGCGCCAGCTTCACCGTCGTGCCCGGCAGGGGCAGGCCCATCATGCCCATGCGGGTGTTGGGCCAGTGAACATTGGCCGCCGTAGGGCCCGTCTCGGTGGCGCCATAGCCCGAGGAAAAGCTGATCCGCTCACCCACCGTGCGCACCGCCACGGCCTGGATGCGATCGCAGATCTCCTGGCCGAGGTTGGCCCCGCCATACTGAAGGAGGCGGACGCGGGAGAAGAAGTTCCGGGCAAGGTCAGGGTCCGACTCCAGTTCGCCGGCGAACATCATCCAGCCCGCCGGGACCATGTTGTGATAGGTCGGCGCCACCTCGCGCAGGTTCCGCACCGTGTCGCCAAAGCGGCCCTCCACGGGCTGGCCGGCGTCGATGTAGAGGGTCCCGCCCCGGTGCAGGACCATGTGCAGGATGGCGTTGGCGCCCAGGCTGTGGCTCCAGGGGGCGGCGTTGACCACCACCGGCGGGTCGGGGTCGGCGAAGCAGGCGGCCACCTGGGCGGCGTTGGCGGCCATCCGTTCCTGCAGGTTGATCACCGCCTTGGGCCGGCCGGTGGAGCCCGAGGTCAGCAGGTATTTGGCGTGGTCCTCGGGCCGCGCCGAAGGCGCCGCCGGAGAGGCCCGCTCCAGGTCGGCCGGGGACACGTCCCCCGGGCGGGCGTTGCGGCCGGCGATGACCGGCATGCCGGCCAGGAAGGGCGCCGCCAGGGCCTCGCCGAACAGGGCCGCGTCCTCGGTGTAGATGGCCGAGGGGTTCAGGGTCTCCACCGCCTGGGCGAGGCGCGAGAGGTTGGCGCCCGGCAGGCCGTACTGGGGCGAGACCGGAGCGACGGGCATGCCCTGGCTCATGGCCGCGTACTTGATGAGGGCGTGGTCGATCCCGTTCCGGGCCAGGATCAGCAGGGGCCGGGGCCCACCGATCCCCCGTTCCCTCAGGCCTCCCGCCAGGGCGGCGACGCGTCCGGCGGCCTCTGCATAGCTGACCTCCCGCCAGCCCTCGCCCGACCGCTCGGCCAGCCAGGTCCGGGCGGGCGCCCTTTCGGCCCAATGGAGAAGAGGACCGGCCACCGTCGGGAAGGGCCCGTCGAGCGGCGTCGGGTTGAACAGGATCCGGGTCCCGTCAGGTCTCTCCTCCACCTCAAGCCGGGCGGGGGCGTAGCGGGGGTCGCGGATCGGGGCCTGGGCGATGTCCATGGCCCCCTCGATGGACGGACCCGCCGCCGACTGCAAGCGAAAGCCGACGCCGGGTCAGGCCGACTGGGTGGTGTCCGGCAGGCCCAGGATGCGCTTGGAGATGATGTTGTTCTGCACCTCCACCGAGCCGCCGTAGATCGACATGGCCCGGCCGGAGAGCCAGCTGCGGACGGCCTCGATCTCGGCGGAGGTGAAGGCCTCTCCCTCCCAGCCCAGGCCCTGGTGGCCCATGATCTCCAGCACCATCTCCTGCCGGATCTGAGCCACGTTGGTGGCCGAGTTCTTGAGCACGGAGGCGGCGTTGGTGGCGCCCGAGGCGCCCTTGGCCTCGGCCGCGGCGCGGGCCAGGGTCAGGCTGTGGACCCGGGCGTCCATGAGGTGGCGGATCATGCGGGTGCGCAGGTCGCCATCGGCGATCCGGCCCTTGCCATCTTCGCCCACGTACTTGCGGGCGATGTCCTCCAGCGGGGTGGCGCGGCCGCCCATGGACACGCCGGTCTGGCTGGCGCGCTCATGCTGCAGCAGGCGCTTGCCCACGGACCAGCCCTCGTTGAGCTTGCCCAGAAGGGCGTCCTTGGGCGCCACCGCGTCGGTGAAGAAGGTCTCGCAGAAGGGCGACGCGCCGGCGATCAGCTTGATCGGGCGGGTCTCGATGGCCGGCTGGCGCATGTTGATCAGCAGGAAGCTGATGCCGTCATGCTTCTTCACCGTCGGGTCCGTGCGGACCAGGGCCCCGCACCAGGCGGAGTACTGGGCGCCGGAGGTCCAGATCTTCTGGCCGTTGATCAGCCAGTGGTCGCCCTTGTCCTCGCAGCGGGTCTGCAGAGAGGCCAGGTCCGAGCCGGCGTTGGGTTCGGAATAGCCCACGCACCATTGGACTTCGCCGCGCACGATGGGCGGGATGTGGGTCTTCTTCTGCTCTTCGGTGCCGTAGTCCAGGATGGTCGGCCCGATCATGGTGATCCCCATGCCGAAGACCATTGGATTGAAGGCGCCGACCCTGGCCATTTCCTGCGACAGAACCCGGCCCTGTTGCGGGGTGAGCCCGCCGCCGCCGTACTCCGCCGGCCAGGTCGGGGCGCCCCAGCGCTTGTCGGCCATCCGCTCCTTCCAGAGCTTCATGTCGCCTTGAGGCCCGGAGCCCTCCATGGAGGCGAGGGCCGCACCGGCCTGGCCCTTCAGGGACTCGGGAAAATTCGCTTCAAGCCAGCTGCGGGCCTCCTTCCGGAAGGCCTCGAGTTCAACGTCGCCGCCGAAATCCGCCATGGTCCTGTCTCCGTCGGCGCCGGGAATACGGCGCGCATTTGGGATAAGCTTACCCCGCCCACCCGCGGGGACAAGACCTGCCGCCACGTCAGGGGCACGACTCAATTTCACCGGCGCCGGGGCCGATCGCCTGCGCCACTGACCTTCGGCCTTAGAGATCGCCCAACCGGTTGCTCAAATTCCGCCCAAGGGGCCCGTGAGGCCTGGAGAAAGCGCCATGATCCTGGCTGAATTTGCTCCCGAGGCCATCAAAGCCGCGTCGCGGGACGCCTTCCCGCCCTCCGGCGGGTCAAAGGCGGCTCAGCAGACCCCCTCCGCCGCGCTGCGCGCGCCACCTCCCCCTTGGGGGAGGAATTAGGGAGCCCATTGCTCCCCCAAGGGGGAGCTGTCAGCGAAGCTGACTGAGGGGGTCAACGGCCTCGCCGCAGCCCTAGGGCCTCGCCTCGGCGTCCAGCTGCGCGGCGATGGCGGCGATGAGGGCGTCCTGGCGGGCCGATCGGGCCGGGTTGGTCGCCTCGGGCCAGGCGCTGGAGATCACCACCACCAGCTTCCGGACGGGGTCGACGTGCAGCCTCTGGCCGAAGATGCCCAGGCCGTTGAAGACGCCGT
>CANGRP010000267.1 GCA_947456005.1 Caulobacteraceae bacterium | reverse complement strand
TGGAGGGCGAAGGGACCGGTCGCCAGGCCCGCCGCCAGGGAGATCAGGAAGCCTGCGACCAGGGCTGTGCGGGCGCCCTGCGCGAGCCGGATGGCCAGGGGCGCCGAGATCTCTCGGACCGGGGACGGCCAGGCCTCCGCAAGGGCGACGAGGGCGGCGGTGGCGGCGAAGGACATCTGGAACCCCGGCTGGGTCACGGCCTCCGGTCGCAGGATGAGAAGGAGGGTCGCCGCCACGGCCAGGGTGCGCAGGCTGATGGCGCGGCGGTCAGCCAGAATAGCTGCGAAGGCCGCACAGGCGGTCACCCCCGCCCGGACCGCCGGATCGGGCGCTCCGGAAAGGACCAGATAACCCAGGATGGCGATCATGCCGCCGGCGGCGGCGATCTTGCGCCCGGGAAGGCGCAGGGCGAGGCCCGGAACCCCGGCGACCGCGAGGCGAAGGAGGCCAAAGATGAAGCCGCCGACGATGGCCATGTGCAGGCCGGAGATCGAGATGATGTGCGCCAGTCCCGCCGCCCTCAGCGCCTCCTCCTGGGCGGCGGGCACGAAGGCCTCATGGCCCGTGGTCATGGCGGCGGCGAGGCCGCCCCGGTCCGGTCCCATCCGGTCGACAAGCCGCCGGGTCAGGTCCCAACGGAAGGCGTTGACGCGCATCTGCAGGTTCAGGGCCGCCGGAAGATCCGCCCGCGACGGCGGAAGCGTCCGGATTTCGCCGAGGGCCAGGCCGACTCCTCCGACGCCGTCGAAAAAGGCGTCGCGGGCGAAGTCGTAGGAACCGGGGGAGGACGGCGGCGGCGGCGGATTGAGCAGGGCGGGCGCGGTGATCCGCGTCCCGGGCGCCGGGGGCGCGCCCTCGCCGCGGAGGGTGCGCCGGATCCGGACCGGGGTCTCCCCGGCGGACAGGCCGGCGATGGCGACAGGGGCCAGGAGGACGCGGCTTCCCCCCTGCCCCGGACTGGCGACGTCCACCACCCAGGCCTCCACCCGCCGCACCTCGCCGCCGGGCGGCATGACGGGCGCCCGGACATCCTCGGTCCGGAGGCGGGCGAGGCCAAACCCGGCCAGCAGGCAGGCCGCGAGCGTCAGGAGTCTCACGAGGGAGGGCCGCAACCGTGCGCTTCGGGACAGGCCGACCAGGACCGCCGCGATCAGGAGGACCGCGAGCCCCACGGCCGCGAGGGGCTCGGCCGGCAGGGCGAAGTAAAGGGCGGCGCCACCCCCCAGGGCCACGGGCGTCCAGAGGCCGAAGCGCCCTTCCTGGAGGGCGGCCTGGCGGGCCAGCCAGGGGCGGATGCGCGCCAGACTAGGACCGCCGCCAAGGCGCATGCTAAGAGGCGGCCCGCCGCCGGTCGCGGCCTCCTCAGTCATCTGCCCCGGGACCCCCATGAGCGAACGTCAGGTCGTCACGCGCATCGCGCCTTCGCCGACCGGATCCATGCATATCGGAACGGCGCGCACCGCCCTGTTCAACTGGCTCTACGCCCGGCGGATGGGCGGGAAGTACCTGCTCCGGATCGAGGATACGGACCGGGAGCGTTCGACCGAAGCCGCCGTGAAGGTGATCCTCGACGGCCTGACCTGGCTGGGCCTTGAGCCGGACGAGGCGCCGGTGTTCCAGTTCTCCCGCGCCGACCGGCATCGGGAAGTGGCGCTGGAACTCCTGGCCCGCGGGGCCGCCTACCGGGACTACATGACACCGGACGAGTTGGCCGAGGAGCGCGAGCGCGCCCGGGCCGAGGGTCGGGTCGTGCGCACGCCCTGGCGCGACGCCAACGGCGGCCCGATGGACCCGGACCGCCCGCACGTGGTCCGCCTTCGGGCGCCCCAGTCCGGCGAGACCCGGATCGACGACCAGGTGAAGGGTGAGGTCGTCTTCCGCAATGTGGACCTCGACGACCTGATCCTGCTGCGTACCGACGGCACCCCCACCTACAACCTCGCCGTCGTTGTCGATGACCACGACATGGGGGTGACCCACGTCATCCGTGGCGACGACCACCTGACCAACGCCGCGCGCCAGACGCACATCTATCAGGCCATGGGTTGGGACACGCCGGTCTGGGCTCATCTGCCCATGATCCACGGTCCAGACGGCAAGAAATTGTCCAAGCGGCACGGCGCCCAGGCGGTCAGCGAGTTCGACGACATGGGCTACCTACCCGAGGCCCTGCGGAACTACCTGGCCAAGCTGGGCTGGGGACACGGGGACGACGAGATCTTCTCGGACGCCCAGGCCCGCGCCTGGTTCGATATCCGTGACGTGGTGGGCGCGCCCGCCCGTCTGGACTGGGACAAGCTGAACCACCTCAACAACCACTACATCCGTCTGGCTGAGCCTGAACGCCTCGCCGACCTGGTGGAAGCCGTGCTGAAGAGCCGGGACTGGCCGCTCCACGATGGCGACCGCGAGATCCTGGTGCGCACCCTGCCCCTGGTGCGGGAGGGCGCGCGCACGACCCTGGAGCTGGCCGACGCCGTCGTCTTCGCCCTGAAGCGCCGGCCCCTGGAGCTGCCGGACAAGGTGCGCGGACAGTTGACCGAAGAGACCCGCTCCCGCCTGGGGCGGCTGGCCGCCTGGATTGAGGAGGCCGAATGGACGCCCGCGGCGCTTGAGGCCTCCATCCGGAGTTTCGCAGAGGCCGAGGGGGTCGGGATCGGCAAGTTCGGCCCTGCCCTGCGCGGCGTTCTGTCAGGGGGATCACCGGCGCCTGACCTTGCGGGCGCCCTGGTTTCCATCGGTCGGGACGAAAGCCTTGCCCGGATTCGGGATGCCCTTCCTAACGAAGCGTTAGGCGCTATAAGGCTTTAAAACTGAGGTTCAATTTCCACCGGAACGAGGGGATGTGATGGGGGATACGGCAAAGATCAGCGTCGAGGGCAAGACCGTCGAGCTTCCCGTCCTTCGGGGCACCGATGGCCCGGCCGTGGTGGATGTCCGCAAGCTTTATGCAGAAGCGGATGTTTTCACCTATGACCCCGGCTTCACCTCGACGGCCTCCTGCGAAAGCAAGATCACCTTCATCGATGGCGACAAGGGCGTCCTGCTTCACCGCGGCTACCCGATCGACCAACTGGCCGAGAAGTCGACCTTCCTGGAGGTCTGCTACCTCCTCCTGAACGGCGACCTGCCCAGCGCCAAGGAATACGAGACCTTCCAGAACACGATCACGAACCACACCATGGTCCATGATCAGTTCGACCGTTTCTTCAATGGCTTCCGGCGTGATGCTCACCCAATGGCCATCATGGTCGGTGCGGTCGGCGCCCTGTCGGCCTTCTACTATGACAGCGCCAACATCGACGATCCGCAGCAGCGGATGATCTCGTCGCACCGTCTGATCGCCAAGATGCCGACCATCGCCGCGCGGGCCTTCAAGTATTTCCGGGGCCAGCCCTTCGTTTATCCGCGCAACGAGCTCTCCTACTCGGAGAACTTCCTGCGCATGTGCTTCTCGGTTCCTGCAGAGGACTGGAAGCCGAACCCGGTCCTGACCCGGGCCATGGACCGCATCTTCATCCTG
>CANGRP010000266.1 GCA_947456005.1 Caulobacteraceae bacterium | reverse complement strand
TCGAGAAAGAGGGCGGACGGGTTGGCGACTTCCCGCAAACCGGCATCCCCCATTTCGAACACGCCGATCTCATCGGTGGCGCCGAAACGGTTCTTGACGCCCCGCAGGACCCGGAAGGGGTACCCACGTTCGCCCTCGAAGGTCAGGACGGCGTCTACCAGGTGCTCGATGACCCGGGGGCCGGCGATGGCGCCTTCCTTTGTGACGTGACCCACGAGGATGACCGCCACGCCCTCCTTCTTGGCGAGGCGCACGAGTTCGGCGGAGGCCGCCCGGACCTGGGTGACAGAACCTGGCGCCGCATCGTGTGCGTCGCTCCAGAGCGTCTGGATCGAGTCGATCACCACCAGGTCGAACTTCGATCGCTTCAGGCCGTCGAGGACATTCCGCAGGCTCGTCTCCGCCGCCAGCTGGACGGGCGCGGCGGCCAGGCCCATGCGCTGGGCGCGGCTGCGGACCTGGTCCACCGACTCCTCGCCAGAGATGTAGGCGCAGGATGCGCCCCGGTTGGCCGCCGCCGCCACGGCCTGCATCAGGAGGGTGGACTTGCCGACCCCCGGATCACCGCCGACGAGGATGGCCGAGCCCCGGGCCACGCCGCCGCCGCACACCCGGTCAAACTCCTCGATCCCGGTCTGGATCCGCGGGAGGGCCCGGATCTCGCCGGAGAGGCCCTGGAAATCGAGGCCTCGGGTCCGCGACGGCCGACTGGCCGCCAGGGCGCCAGGTGGGCGCACCCCGCTTTCCTCGACCATGGCGTTCCAGGTCCCGCAGGCCGGACACTGGCCGCTCCAGCGGCTCTGGGAAGCGCCGCAGGACTGGCAGACATAGGTCGCGCCATCTCTGGCCATCGAGGTCTCCTGATTCGCCCGCCGGGATCAGTCTAGCCCCGGTTGCGTCAGGAACGGACATAGCGCCGGCGCGCCCGGCTGCTCAGCCGGACGAGGCACTCGTGCGCCACGGTGTCTATGGCGGCGGCGAGGTCATCCACCGGCAGGTTGGGGCCCATCAATTCGACCCGATCACCCGGTTTCGCGGGGGTCGCCCCGATCTCGATGGCCATGAGGTCCATGTTGACGATCCGGACCGGTCGCCGGGCCCCCGCGAACCAGGCCTCCGCCCGGCCGCCGCTTCTCCGGAGCAGTCCATCGGCGTACCCGGCGGCGACGACAGCGATACGGGTCGCCCGGTCTATCCGCAGGCCCGACCCATAGCCCAGCCACTCTCCGGCCTCGACAGTCCGAACGTAGAGGATGGGGGCGTCCAGGGTCGCGACGGCGGCGATCCGGGGGTCGGGGCGCTCAAGGGGACCACCGCCGAACAGGCTGACCCCCGGGCGCACCATGTCGAACCGCCACTCCGGGCCCAGGAACGTGCCGGCGGAGGCGGCCAGGCTGGCGGGCAGGTGGGGAAGAAGACGGCGGGCCTCCCGAAAACGGGCCAGCTGAAGGGCGTTCCGGGGATCGCCGGGCAGGGCGGCGGAGCCGAGGTGGCTCATCAGCAACACCGGCTTCAGCCCTTCAGAACCGTCATGGGCGATCTGCGCAAGGTCGCCGGGGGACAGGCCCTGGCGGTTCATGCCGGTGTCCACGTGCAGGCCGATGGCCAGCCCCGGTCCGGCCTCTCTGGCCGCGGCCACCTGTCCGGGATCGGCGAGGACGGGGATGAGGTCGGAGCGTCGGACGCGATCGGCAGTCCCGGGCACGAGGCCGTCGAGGACAAAAATCCGGGCGGGTCGTGCGTCCCCAAGCCCCTTCCTCAGGGCCTCACCCTCGTCCAGCCGGGCCACGAAGAAGGAACGGGCGCCAGACTCCCACAGCCGGCGAGAAACCTGCGAGGCGCCGAGCCCGTAGCCATCCGCCTTGACCACGGGCGCGACCTCGGCCCCGGATGCGGTGTCGCGCAGGGTCCGGTAGTTCCGGTCCAGGGCGGCGAGGTCAACCGTGAGGCGGGCGCGGTGGGGCATCGCGCGGACATAGCCAAACCCGGTTCCCGCGGCTAGCGGATGTCGTAGCGACCGGGATCCCGGGCAAGATTGCCGAACTTGGTGATCTCCTCGTTGTACGAGAGCTTCACCGTGCCGATCGGGCCATGTCGCTGCTTGCCGATGATGATCTCGGCCATGCCCGCCACCTTGTCCATGTTCTCCTGCCAGGTCAGGTGCTCGGGCGTCCCCTCACGGGGCTCGAGGCGCGAGAGGTAATAGCTCTCCCGGTAGATGAACATGACCATATCAGCGTCCTGCTCGATGGAGCCGGACTCCCGCAGGTCGGCCAGCTGGGGCTTCTTGTCCTCGCGGTTCTCGACCTGGCGAGACAGCTGAGACAGGGCGATCACCGGGACATTCAGCTCCTTGGCCAGGGCCTTCAGGCTCTGGGTGATCATCGAGACTTCCTGGACGCGGTTGTCGTTGCGGCTCTCCCCGCTGGTGATCAGCTGGAGGTAGTCGACGAAGATCACGTCCAGACCGTGCTGGCGCTTGAGGCGTCGCGCCCGGGCGGCCAGCTTGGCGATGGACAGGCCGCCGGTGGCGTCAATGTGCAGGGGCGCTTCCTGGATCTCGAGGGCGGCTTCGCGAATGCGGGCGAACTCCGAGGCGTCGATCTCGCCTTTGCGAAGGCGATCGCCAGAGACGCCCGAGACCTCGGCGAGGAGGCGCATCGCCAGCTGCTCGGCCGACATTTCCAGGGAGAAGAAGGCGACCACGCCTCCCGAGACCGTCTTCCTCGACCCATCGGGCTGGGGCTCCCAGGCGTAGTGCCGGGCGATGTGGAAGGCGATGTTGGCCGCCAGGGACGTCTTCCCCATGGAGGGGCGGGCGGCGAGGATGACCAGGTCGGAGGGATGCAGGCCGCCGATCTTCTGGTCGAGATCGATCAGGCCGGAGGAGAGCCCCGCCAGGCCGCCGTCGCGCCGGTGGGCTTCTGCGGCCATCTCCAGGGCGCCGCCGAGGGCGTCGACGAAGGAGACGAACCCCTGCGACGCGCCGCCGGTCTCTGCGAGGGAATAGAGGCTGGCCTCGGCCGACTCGATCTGGTCCATCGCCGACTGTGCGTCTTCGGGCGCCTGGGCCCGGACGGTGATCTCCCCGCCGATCCGGATCAGGTCGCGACGCAGGGCCAGGTCGTAGATGGCGCGGGCGTAATCCGGGGCGTTGGCGGCGGGCGGCGCGCGATCGACGAGGTCGGCGAGGTAACGGACTCCGCCGAGGGCCTCGAAGGCAGGGTCACGGCTGAACTGCTCGGCCAGCAGGATGGGCTCGGCCAGCTGTCCCTTACGGATCTGGGTCTGGATGACGGCGAAGAGCCGCTGGTGGAAGGGCTCGTAGAAGTGCCGGGGCTCCAGGTTGTCGCCCAGGCGCTCAAAGGCGGCGTTGTCGTAGAGGAGCGCCCCCAGCAGGGCCTGCTCAGCCTCTACATTGGCCGGAGGGTGGGGGATGTCCACGTCATTGACGGGCGAAACGAGATCGAGAGCCGGAGCGAGCGCCATCCCTACAGGGTAGCCCACCAGCGACATCCGGGTCACGGA
>CANGRP010000265.1 GCA_947456005.1 Caulobacteraceae bacterium | reverse complement strand
GGCGGTGATCGGCCGGTTGGGTGTAGGCGCGGGCTTGCTGGCCAGGATGATGGGGGTGGGCGGGGCTGTCCTTGAGTTCCCCGTCGTCCCCGACGGTTTTGTCGCGGGCGGCGTTGTCGAAGCCGGCCTGGTGGCCGCAGTCGTCCCGGTCGAGCTCGCGCCAGGGGTCGTCGCAGGCGCCGACTTTGAGCTGGAGGTCGTCGCAGGCGTTGACCTTGAGCTGGAGGTCGTCGCAGGCGTCGACCTTGAGCTGGAGGTCGTCGACGGGGTTGTCTTTGCTCCGGAGGTCGCGGGCGCCGCAGACTTGGAGTTGCTTTTCGCTCCGGACGAGTTGGCCTGCGCCTGGACAGCGATGAGGGACACGCCCGCCAGGGCGGCCAGGGCGATCGTACGGCGACGCTGAGAAACCTTGCGGGACATAACGTGCTTTCCTCGTCGGAATGACGCGATTGGACAGGCTTCCGTTACCCCGCGAAGTGTTAACAGAGCTTAACGGGAAACAGTGAAGGGGGCATTAACCATCAGTTATCCGCATCCAAGCGTCGCGGGGTTCTGTAAAATGGTTAACAGTTCTATAATGTATACAATTGATGGCGTTTGTGAGAATTTATAGCAATCAATCAAGATCGCTTAATGACTATAGCCGATTAAAAATGTCATTTCAAATTCGGAATAATGAGGTCGAACAAAAATGTGTTACTTAAGATGCAGACAGTATAATTCTTCGGATATTTCTAGAGAGTTAGCTCGACGACGACCGGCGTATGGTCGGAAGGCTTGTCCCAGCCGCGGGGGGTCCTGTCGATCCGGCAACCGACAAGATGGTCGGCCGCCTGGGGCGAGAGAAGGCCGTGGTCGATGCGGATCCCGTTGTTCCTCGGCCAGGCGCCGGCCTGATAGTCCCAGAAGGTGTAGCCGCCCGGACCCTCGCCGGCCTCTGTCCATGCGTCGCTGAGACCGAGCCAGAGGAGGGCGCGCAGGGCCGCCCGGCTTTCCGGTTGGAACAGGGCGTCGCCGGTCCACTCGCCGGGATTGGCGGCGTCGAGCGGCCCCGGGATCACATTGTAGTCGCCCATCAGGGCCAGCGGTTCCTCGAGCCGGAGCAGCTCTGCAGCGTGGCGGTGCAGGCGCGCCATCCAGGCCAGCTTGTAGTCGAACTTCTCCGACCCGAGGGGGTTGCCATTGGGCAGGTAGATGGAGGCCACCCGGATGGGTCGGGAACCGGAGACGACCGCCTCGATGTAACGGGCCTGCTCATCGGAAGGATCACCGGGGAGCCCCCGGCTGACATCCTCCAGCGGCGTCCGGCTGAGGAGGGCCACGCCGTTGTAGGTCTTCTGGCCATGGACCGCGACGTTGTAGCCTAGCCGCTCGAAGGCCTCGGCGGGGAACTTCTCGTCGACGCACTTGATCTCCTGGAGACAGGCGACGTCCGGGCGCTCGGCCTCGAACCAGCGCAGAACCGTTTCAAGACGGGCGTTGATGGAATTGACGTTCCAGGTGGCGATCCGCACGGGCTCAGATCGAGAAGCTGACGCCGCAGCCGCAGCTGGACCGGGCGTTGGGATTGCGCACCCGGAACTCCGCCCCGGCCAGCTCGTCGACGAAGTCGATCTCGGAGCCCTTGAGCAGGACCAGGCTGATCTCGTCCACCAGGGCCGTGGCGCCGTCGCGCTCGATCCTCATGTCTTCGGGCGCAGCCGCCTCCACGAGCTCGAACTGGTACTGGAACCCCGAGCAGCCGCCGGCGTCGACCCCGATCCGGAGCATGAGAGACCGCCCCTCAAGGCGAGACAGCTCAGCGATCCGATGGGCCGCCGCAGGGGAGAGGGAGAGATCCGGGGCGTTCAAGACTGCATCCTTGGCCATAGTGCTCTATATGACCCCGGTTTGGCCGCCTTGGAAGGGGCCGATCTGCAGGAGCCGACGATCGCATGGCCGTCCCCCACGCCGCCTACGCCCAGAGCGCCGCCGCCTCCCGCGGGCGCCGACATGAGGAGCCGGAAAGCCGGACCCGCACGCCCTTCGCCCGGGACCGCGACCGGATCATTCACACCACCGCCTTTCGCCGCCTGAAGGAGAAGACCCAGGTCTTCGTGGCTCATGAGGGCGATCATTACCGGACCCGCCTGACTCACTCCCTGGAAGTGGCCCAGATCGCGCGGTCGGTGGCGGCGGCCCTGGGCCTGGAGGCGGACCTCGCAGAGACCATCGCCCTGGCGCATGACCTCGGCCATCCGCCCTTCGGCCATGCCGGCGAGGACGAGCTGGACGCCGCCATGCAGCCCTTTGGCGGCTTTGACCACAATGTGCAGACCTTCCGGGTCGTCACCCGTCTGGAGCGTCGCTATCCGCTCTGGGAAGGCCTCAACCTGACCTGGGAGACCCTCGAGGGCGTCATTAAGCACAATGGACCTGTGACCTCCCGCCTGGAGCGTCCCTCCTGGAGCGCCGTGGCCGAGTTCGACCGGGGTTACTCGTTGGAGTTGGGCGGTTGGGCCTCGGCGGAGGCCCAGGTCGCGGCCCTCGCCGATGACATCGCCTACAATAACCACGACGTGGACGACGGGGTGGTGGCGGGCATGTTCACCCTTGCGGACCTGCTCGACGTCCCCCTCATCGGCCCCATCCTGTTCGGAGTGAAGCGGGATTTCCCCGACCTGGACGACTCCATTGTCCGGATGGAGGCGGTTCGCCGGATGATCGGCGCCATGGTGGACGATGTCATGGCCGAGACCACCCGGCGGGTGGCGCAGTCCGGCGTGGACTCCGCTGAGGCCGTGCGGGCTCTGGACCACGCCCTGGTAGCCTTCTCGCGCCCGATGCTCGAAGACCTCGCCGCCCTGCGGGAGTTCCTCCTGAACCGGATGTACCGTCACTGGCGGGTGAACCGCACCCGGAGCCAGGCCCGGCGCATTCTGGCCGAGATGTTCCAGCTGTTCATGGCCGAGCCCGATGTCCTGCCCGCGGACATCTACGCCGCACTGGAGGGCCGCGACGAGGCCTCCCGCGCCCGGAGCGTCTGCGACTACATCGCCGGCATGACGGACCGGTTCGCCATCGAGGAGCACAGGCGCCTGTTCCAGCTGGAAGTCTGGTCCTGACGCGGCCCGGGGTGGGTGACCTGTGCTCGGGGGGCTAAACTGCGAAGTCTCCGCGATCCGTATTGATTCGCGGTCCCAGGACGGAACTGGCCATGTCTGACCATGATCGCGGCGGCGGGTCGTCGCACGATGAACCCCTGGCCCTCGACCGGCGTGAACGCTCCGCGTCCCGCGGCTATGCGTCCAGGGGCCCCGCGCCTCTGACGCTGGTCCTGTCGGTTCTTCTGCTGCTGGCCCTGGCGGCGGCGATGTTCGCCTTCTATCGCAGCGGTCTGAACGAAGGCTCCCGGTCGCCGAGGGAGATCGGCGCCCCAGTGGGCGACCTTCACGCCGCGCCGCCGCCGGCCTCCGGCGATGTCGACCCCGCCGCCGGATTGAAGATCTACCAGCAGGCGGAGGGCGAGCCGCCCCCGCTCCAGCCCAACTTCACCCCGCCCCCGGAGCAGCCCCTTCC
>CANGRP010000264.1 GCA_947456005.1 Caulobacteraceae bacterium | reverse complement strand
CCGGCGACCAGGGCGAGGGTCGCGGCGAGGGGGAGCCAGAGGAGGGTCTTGGACGGCATGGTGCAACTCCGGGAGGGCGCTCCAGTCTATCTCGGTTCCCGCGGGCATGCGACGCCCGCTTGACGCTCCCGCCGCCGGACGGGACAACACGCACCGCAATCGCAGAACGGGGCGCAACGCCCGGCGGGAGGACCACCATGGACATGAACCTCATCAACCGGATTCCGGGCGCCCTGCAGGGGGTGATCGACGCCGGCGACCTGTCGGGCTTCGTCACCCTGATCTGGCGCAAGGGCGAGATCGTCCAGCTGAACGCCCTCGGCAGGCGCGACATCGCCGGCGACAAGCCGATGACCCGCGACACGATGTTCCGCATCGCCTCCATGACCAAGCCCCTCACCTCCGTCCTGGCCCTGATGCTGATGGAGGAGGGCCGGCTGAAGCTGGACGACCCGATCACGAAGTGGGCGCCGGAATTCTCGGGCATGAAGGTGCTGAAGTCGGCCTCGGGTCCCCTGGACGAGGTGGTCGATGCGCCGCGCGACATCACGGTGGAGGATCTCCTGACCCACCGCTCGGGCCTGGCCTACGGCTTCACTTCGGTCGGCCCCATCGCCCACGCCCACCAGGAGGTGCTGGGGCCGCCGCTCGGCAACCCCCACGGGCCGGACCAGTGGATGGAGCGGCTCGCCGGGCTGCCCCTGTCCTACGCTCCCGGCGAGCGCTTCCACTACAGCCACGCCACGGACGTGCTGGGCTTCCTGGTCGGCCGCGTCGCCGGCGCGAGCTACCAGGACGTCCTGAAGGCGAAGATCCTTGAGCCCCTCGGCATGACGGACACCGACTTCTGGTGCCCGCCGGAGAAGCGCGACCGGATGGCCAAGCTCTACAAGGCCGAGGACGACGCGCCGCTGAAGGACGTCTCCTTCGTCCATGAGGACCATCCGCCGGCCTTCTGCGCGGGCGGCGGCGGGTTGATCTCCACCGTCGACGACTACCTGACCTTCGCCCGGCTGATGCTGAACCGGGGCGAACTGAACGGCGTGCGGCTGATCCGCGAGGACACCTTCGCCATGATGGCCGCCAACCGGCTGACCCCGGAACAGAGGGCCATCCCCTTCATGGGCATCCCCTTCTGGCTGGGGCAGGGCTTCGGCCTGGGCGTCTCGGTGATCACCGACCCGGAGAAGCAGGCCTGGATGGGCGCAGGCTCGACCGGCGCCTTCGGCTGGCCGGGCGCCTTCGGCACCTGGTGGCAGGCCGACCCGGAGGAGGACATGATCCTCATCTACCTGATCCAGAACTCCATGGAGCTGGGACCGGAATCCGCCAGCCAGGTCGCCACGGGCCAGCGCATGGGCGGCCGGGCGGCCCTGCCGATCTTCCAGAAGCAGGCCTACGCCGCCCTCGGCAAGGGTCCGCCCCTGGTCTGAGGCCGGTCAGCTCCCGGCGGGCCCCAGGACCGTCAGGCCGCGGTCCTCGAGGCGGCGGATCACCCCCTCCTCGGCGACCAGCATGGAGAGATCGACGAGGGCGACGCTGTGGCCGGGGGCCTTCAGGCCCTCGGCGATCAGCCGGGTGTGTTCGGAGACGATGGCCCGCCAGATCTGGGGCCCGCCGTTCAGCAGGAGAAGGCAGCCTTCGAAGTCGCGCGGGGCGCTGATGGCGGCGGCGACATCGCCCCTCGCCCAGCCCTCGGCCGTCTCTGCCGGCCGGGCGCGCTGCACAGTGCGGACGGCGGCGGCGAGGCAGGCGGTCTCCAGGGCCGGGTCCATCGACCCCAGGATCTGGCCGGCAGAGCTGCTGGCGTCGTAGGCGGACGCCTGGACCCGCTTCACCCTCGCCTTGCGCGCCGCCTTGATGATGTCCTCCCGGGGATCGACCCACCCCTTGGGCGCGGAGTCGCCCGACAGCATCAGGGAGGCGACGAAGGGCGACCAGTTCGCATAGCGCCGCTCGGGCTGGCCGACCGTCCGCCGGGCGGCGATGAACTGGGACCGCAGGGGCTCCTGGAGGCGGGTCTCCAGCGGGACATCGGACCTCAGGCTGCGGTAGAGGCGCAGGGCCTCGCCGAAGGACGAGATTCCGACGCTGATGCGGATGGAGTCCGCCAGGATCAGGCTGTTGGCGCCCTTCAGCCGGCGATCCAGGTAGCGCCGGTCCCATGCGGACTTGGCAGGGATGCCGCCGCCGGGCATGCCCAGGATGTAGACTGTGGAATCCCCGTCACGGACCACCCACCAGGCCGGCCCGGGCTCCTTGGCCTGGACGACCAGCTCCTCCACGACCGCAGCGCCGGGGTCCTCAGGCAGGCCCGGAGCGACCTGGGCCAGGGCGGGGGTGGCGATGAGGAGGACAAGCCCGGCAAGCCAGGCTGGGAAGGGGATCTTCATGATGGGCGTCTCCAGCCTGGCCAGCCTGCCGATCATTCAGGCGAAATCAGGGCCGCCGGGAAACTCCGCTCGCGGGCGGGACGCACACGGGCCGGTCCTGGAAACGATCCCCGACCAGGCTTCCGTCCGCGCCGGCCTTGCGCCGGAAGACGTTGAGGGCCCGGTTGTCCGATGGGGGAACCTCCCCGGCGGCGCAGACCGGCGCCTCGGTCCGGCGGCCCGACGGGCACTCGCAGACCTCCGTGCGGGCGTCGAGGCGGGTTCCGGGGGCCTTGCAGACCACCGGGCTCAGGCTTCCGTCCACCTCCAGGCAGACGGTGGTGACGGCGGCGGCGAGCCAGAGGGCGACGAACATCGGGGATCTCCTGCGCCAGAACGGAACAAGACTCGGAGCTTAACCCATTTTCACCGCGTTTCAGGGGTTTCTGGTTTACCCTTATGGGTTCAGGGTGGGGAAGTTGGAGACCCTGATCATGAACCCGATCGCCATCGCCCAGTACGGGCTCGTCGCCGCCTCGAACCGTTTCGCCGAGTCCGCCCAGAGGATCGCGGGCATGGGGGTGGAAGGCGCCAATGTCGACCTCGCCTCCGAGATCGTGGACATGACCCTGGCCAAGACCGCCTTCAGCGCCAATGTCGCCGTCATCAAGACCGCCGACGAGATGCAGGGCGCCCTGCTCAACATTCTCACCTGATCCCGTCCCCGCCGGGTTTTGACAGCGGGCCCTGCGGGGCCTAGCGGTCAGGCATGACCGTCCGCGACCTCTTCCCCACCCGCATCTGCGAGACCACCCTGGCCGGCCAGGCCGGTTTTGACGTCCTCCTCGCCGACCTCGAGGCCGCCTGCCGCATGCTGGAGGCCGAGGACGTTGCAGGGCGGGACTGGTGCCGCCGGAACGGCTATGGCGGCTATACCTCCTACGCCTCCCTCGATGACCTGCCCCGGCGGGCCAGCGTCTTCGAAGACCTGAAGCGCCGTCTGGACCGGATCGTGCGCAGCTATGCGAAAGACCTGCACCTCGACCTCGGGGCCGGGCGTCTGAAGATGGACAGCCTCTGGGTCAACATCCTGAAGCCAGGCGCCTCACACTCCGGCCATATCCACCCGCACAGCGTGATCTCGGGCACGATGTATGTCGCCACGCCGCCCGGCGCCTCGGCCCTGCGGCTGG
>CANGRP010000263.1 GCA_947456005.1 Caulobacteraceae bacterium | reverse complement strand
TCGCGCCAGACCCGCACCCCCAGGTCCGGCCCCAGGGGCTCGCGCTTGACCAGGGCCAGGTCCAGGGCGCCGGCCTGCAGCCGATCCAGAAGGTTCAGCGTGAGGTCGCAGGTCACCGCCAGGGCCACCCGGGGATGGGCCCGGGCGAAGGCGCCCAGTATGTCCGGCAGGTGCACCGTGGCGAAGTCCTCCGGCGCGCCCAGCCGGACCTCGCCCTCCAGGTCCTCTCCCGTCAGCTCGGCGAGGATCTCGTCATTCACCCTCAGCAGCCGCCGGGCCTTGGGCAGGAAGGCCTCCCCCGCCTCGGTCAGGCCCACCCGGCGCGGGTCGCGGGCCAGCAGCTTCACCCCCAGCCGCTCCTCCAGCCGCCGGACCTGCAGGCTGATCGCCGACTGGCTGCGCCCCAGCCTCTCCCCCGTGCGGGTGAAGCTGCGGGTTTCGGCGATGGTCACGAAGGTGCGGACCAGGTCGAGGTCCAGGTTGACGTCGCGCGGCATGGCCCCGGTCCTTCATGAGTTTTGCTCATTGCAGGAATAGCACCTTTCAACGCCCCTTGTCCCGCGACGCGCCCTAGACGTCCGCTCCCGGCGCCCGGGGGGGGGGGCGCGCTGATCATCCGGATTTCCATGCCCGAAGCCCTGACCTCCGCCGCCGCCCTCGGCGCCCAGAACCTGCTCGCGCCGGCCATCCTCTTCTTCGTCCTCGGCCTGTTCGGCGGCTTTGCGAAGTCAGACCTGTCCCTGCCCGCCTCCACCAGCCGCACTCTGTCCCTCTTCCTGATGCTCTGCATCGGGTTCAAGGGCGGGGTCGAGGCCGCCGACGCCGGCCTCAGCGAGGGCTTCCTCCGGGCCGGGATCGCCGGCCTCCTCCTCTCCCTGACCTGGCCCCTGGTCGCCTACCCGGTCCTGAGGCGGCTCGGCGGGCTGGAGCGCGCCTCGGCGGCGGCCACCGCGGCGGCCTTCGGCTCGGTCTCTGTGGTCACCTATGCGGCGGGGGCGGACTTCCTGTCCGCGCACGGCGTGGTCTTCAGCGGCTACATGACGGCGGTCCTCGCCATCATGGAGGCCCCGGCCATCCTCACCGCCCTCATCATCGCAAGGCGGGCGGCGGAAGGCTCCGGCGCCGGCCAGGGCATGGGAAGCATATTGCGGGAGGTCTTCCTCGGCGGCCCGGCCCTCATGCTGGTGGGCAGCTTCCTGATCGGCCTGACGACGGGCGAGCGCGGCATGGCCCGGCTGGACATCTTCGTGAACCCCCTCTTCCAGGGCGCCCTCTGCCTCTTCCTGCTGGACATGGGCCTCGCCGCCGCCCGCAGCCTCACCGACGCCGGAAGGCCGCCCGCCCGGGTCCTGGCCCTGGGGATCGCCCTGCCCCTGGCGGGCGCCTGCGCGGGCTACGTCGCCTCACGCCTCGCGGGCCTCGCCCCCGGCGACAGCGCCCTCCTGATCCTGCTGGCCGCCTCAGCCTCCTACATCGCCGCGCCCGCCGCCATGCGCACCGCCCTGCCCGAGGCCCGGCCCGGCGTCTATCTCGGCCTCTCCCTCGGCGTGGCCTTCCCCTTCAACCTGATCCTCGGCCTGCCCCTCTACGCCCTGGCGGCGGGGGCGCTGTAGGCGCCCGGGGCCAGGGATGGGTTTCAGACCCGATCTCACGGCTGCGGGACTTGGCTATCTTGTTGACGCATTCGCGGCGCAGATGGCGTATGAAGCGTCTTCCCATGGGATGAGGGCCCGCATGGACCAGTCCTACTTCGTCAAAGCCATCTGGGACCCGGAGGCCGCCGTCTGGATCTCCGAAACGGACATCCCCGGCCTCGTGATCGAAACCGAGACCCTGGCGGAGTTCGAAGCCGTGATGGTTGAACTGGCCCCGGAGATCCTGGCTGCAAACCAGCAAGCCGGCTCCGGGCGTGTCTCGGTCGATTTCTCCGCCCGACGCGCCTTCGCCGTCGCCTGATCAGAAGGCCTTGCCGATTCCCAGCTGCTTGAGCACCTCGTTGGCGGTGTGGCGGCTCTTTGACCTGGGAACGCTGACCGTTCGCCCGTTGATGGGGCTGCGCCACTTCTCGTGGCTCCCCTTGCCGCCTTCCACCTGCCAGCACCCGTGCGCCTTCATGACCCTAACGAGGTCGGCATAATAGGTCGGCATTCAAAAGTCGCTCGTCAGACCTGATCAACACCGGATGGGTGCAGGTTCAGTTGACGGAAAAATGGCGGCGCAGACCTCGGCCGGAACAATCGTCGGCCTCAGAACCCGAACTTCTCGAAATAGGCCGCGTTCGCCGGCGGCAGGTCGATGGGATAGAGGAGGCCGCCGAAGCTGGCCAGGATCACGGCGGCGACCGCCGCCCCCAGGGCGATCAGAGCCGGCGGCGCCCAGCCCGCCCGCTCGCCCCAGCCAAACCGCACCGCAGCGGCCAGGTGGGTGAAGACCGACATCACCCCCAGGGCGTAGTAGGGCAGGAAGCCGTACTTGAAGGGCGCCAGGTTCACCGTGGCGGCGGCCCAGTAGAAGTCCGTGTCCATGCCGAAGACATGCCGCGTCATCAGCGCGGCGCTGGCATGGATCAGGATAAAGGTGATGAGGTAGCCGCCCGAGAGCAGCTGGGCCCAGCCCCAGAACCCCTTCTCCGCCTGGCCCCAGCGCCGGGCCAGTAGCCGGGCGCCGATCACGATCTGCACCAGGAGGGCGGCGATCAGGACTGGCTCGACAAACGGGTTGCGATAGAGGCCCTGCGTCGCCTTAAGCACTGCGACATGCGCCTGTGGCCCCATCACCGCCGTCAGGTGGGTGGCCAGGTGCCCGAGGATGAAGACGGCCAGGCCGGCGGCGAGGATCCGGTGGGCGTGGACGAGGGGCGGGGCTGAGGCCATGTCCCGATCCCCGGCCCCCGCCGCTCCTTAGTTCCTCTCGGTATCCACCAGCTTGTTCTTGCTGATCCAGGGCATCATGGCGCGCAGGCGGGCGCCCACCTCCTCGATGCCGTGCTCGGAGGCGCGGCGGCGGGTGGCCTTGAAGCTGGGCTGGCCGGCCGCGTTCTCCAGCATGAAGTCGCGCACGAAGCGGCCGGACTGGATGTCCTCCAGCACGCGCTTCATCTCGGCCTTGGTGTCGGCGGTGATGATCCGCGGGCCGGTCACGTACTCGCCGTACTCGGCGGTGTTGGAGATCGAGTAGTTCATGTTGGCGATGCCGCCCTCGTAGATGAGGTCGACGATCAGCTTCACCTCGTGCAGGCACTCGAAATAGGCCATTTCGGGGGCGTAGCCCGCCTCGACCAGGGTCTCGAAGCCGGCGCGGATCAGCTCCACCAGGCCGCCGCACAGCACGGCCTGCTCGCCGAACAGGTCGGTCTCGCACTCCTCGCGGAAGGTGGTCTCGATCACGCCCGAGCGGCCACCGCCGATGGCCGAGGCGTAGGCCAGGCCGAAGTCCAGGGCGTTGCCCGTCGGGTTCTGGTGGATGGCGATCAGGCAGGGCACGCCGCCGCCCTTCTCGTACTCGCCGCGCACGGTGTGGCCGGGGCCCTTGGGGGCGACCATCAGCACGTCCACGCTGGCCTTGGGCTCGATGAGG
>CANGRP010000262.1 GCA_947456005.1 Caulobacteraceae bacterium | reverse complement strand
CCTGCGGCTGGTCCAGGCCATTGCGGGGACCTGCCCATGATCGTCTGGCGCGACGGAGACTGGATCGAGGACGGAGATGTCCTGCCGGCGGACGATCGCGGTCTGACCCTGGGAGATGGCCTCTTTGAGACCCTCCTGGCGGTGGACGGCGCGCTGGCTCACGCGGGGCTCCACTTCCGACGCCTCGCGGGATCCGCTGCGGCGCTCGGCCTGCCGCCGCCGCCGGGAGCCGACCGACTGGTCGCCGCCACCCGGGAGACCCTGTCGCGGAACGGTCTGGACACGGGACGGGCCGCCGTCCGACTGACCCTTACAGCCGGGCGCTCAGCGCGGGGTCTGGCGCGGGATCCCTCCGCCCCCGCCCGGCTCCTGATCACCGCCAATGCGGCGCCGGAGGCCGGGACCCCGGTGCGCCTGGCGACGGCCAGGGTGCGGCGCAACCCCGCCTCCCCGGCCTCGCGCCACAAAACCCTGTCCTACATCGACAGCGTCATGGCCCTGAGGGAGGCCGCCGCCCTGGGCGCAGACGAGGCCGTCCTCCTGAATGTCCGGGGTCGTCTGGCCTGCGCCGCCGCCGCCAACCTGATCTTCCGAATCCGGGGAAGGATCATCACGCCGCCTCTTTCAGAGGGCGTTCTGCCGGGCGTCACCCGCGCCCGTCTGAGGGGGGCTCTGCCGGATCTGGAGGAGCAACCCCTCACGCGACGCGAAGCGGAGGCGGCGGATGGCCTGGTGCTGACCAACGCGCTTCGCGGACTGCGCCCCGCCCTCTCCTGGGACGGACGCGACCTGCCGGGCAGCGAGTCTCTCAAGTCCAGGCTGGAAGAAGGTCTTTCCCTCGCGGAAGACCGTGCTAGCGTCGTTTGATATCCTCCAGAGAGGCTCGCCATGACCGCCGAGACCCCCGCCCCCATCGACCCGGAACTGCTTCTGAGAGCGAAGAAGCGAGTCGCTTTGCGTATGGGATTCTTCGCCCATGCCCTGGTCTATGCGGTGGTGAATGGCGGACTGTTCATCCTGAACATTTCCCAGGGCTCAGAATACCTCTGGTCCTTCTGGCCCCTCGTGGGCTGGGGGATCGGCCTGGCCGCCCATGGCCTGGCGACCTGGTTCTCGCTGAATGGCGACGGCATGCGTGATCGCATGCTGAAGCAGGAAATCGATCGACTGAGCGGGGGCCGATAGGTCTCTCAGGACGGGCGTTTCGGCTTACCGCGATAGGGCGCGCCGCGAGGCGTCGGGCCGTCGTTCGGCTTTCGCTTCGGTCCCGTCCGTGCGGGCGGACCTGACCCAGCCGGCCGGGGCTTTCCCTTCCAGGGACGATCGCCCGGGGAGACCTCGGCGCGGTCAGCCTGCGGGAAGGGAGCCTTCTTGAAGGGCTTCTTCTTGAAGGGCGGCTTCTCGAAAGGCGGCTTCTGGAAGGGTTGGGGCGGGCTTGCCGCCGCAGCTTCCGTCGCGGCGGGACGGGGCGCCCGCTTGGGGCGGGGCGGGGCGGAAGCGCCCTCACCTGCCGGTTCGAACTCCCTGCGGGGTCGCGCCGGACGCGGGGGCCGGAAGTCGGCGCCCGGCGCCTCCGAAGGCGCGATCCGCGTCCCGTCCGGCAAGGGCGCGGCGATCGCCGCAGAGAAGGCCGGCGAGACCTCCCGGGCGATCTCGAACCGGGTCTCGCCCTCCAGGATGCGGATGTTGCCGATGTCTCGCTTGGTCACACCCCCCGCCCGGCAGATCTTGGGGATCAGCCACTTGGGGTCCGCGCGGTCCTTGCGGCCGATATCGATCCGGAACCAGTCCATGTCGCCGGGCTCGCGCCGGGGGCGCGGCTCGCCGGCCGCCTCGGGCTTCCAGCGGGAGGGCGCGTCGTCCTGGACGTCCTCCGGTGGCGGCAGCTTCTCGCGGTAGAGCCGCATGAGGGCGCCGGCGACCTGCTCGGGCGACAGGCGCTCCAGCAGGCGGCGGCCTTCGGCCAGGCAGTCCTCATCGGGGGGCGAGACCAGCAGGGGGTCCTCCAGCATGCGCTGGCGGTCCTTCTCGCGGATCTCCTCGGCGGTGGGCGGGCCTACCCACTCGGCGCGGATGGAGGCGGACTGGAAGAGGAGTTCGGCCTTGCGGCGCCGGGCCCGGGGCACCAGCAGGACCGAGACGCCCTTGCGGCCCGCCCGGCCGGTCCGGCCAGAGCGGTGGAGCATCCCCTCGACATTGGCGGGTACCTCGGCGTGGATGACCAAGCCCAGGTCGGGCAGGTCGAGGCCCCGGGCCGCCACGTCGGTGGCGACGCAGACCCGGGCGTGCCCGCCGCGCAGGGCCTGGAGGGCCTCGGATCGGAGGTCCTGGGTCAGTTCGCCCGACAGGCCCACCACCGAGAAGCCGCGCTCGCGCAGGGTGGCGGTGAGGTGCTTCACCCGCTCGCGGGTGTTGGCGAAGACCAGGGCCCCAGGCGCCTCGTAGAACCGCAGGAGGTTCACGACCGCCAGATCGACCTGGTTCGGCAGGACGCGGACGGCGCGGTATTCGATGTCGCCGTGCGGGGAGTCCCGGTCGACGGTGTCGATCCGCAGGGCGTCGCGCTGGTAGGCCGAGGCCAGGCGGACAATTTCCCTCGGCAGGGTGGCCGAGAACAGCAGGGTGCGTCGGTCGGCGGGGGCCGCCTCGAGCAGGACGGTCAGATCCTCCTGGAAGCCCATGTCCAGCATCTCGTCGGCCTCGTCGAGCACCACCGCCTTCAGGGCGGAGAGGTCCAGCGCCCCACGCTCCAGGTGGTCGCGCAGGCGACCCGGCGTGCCGACCACGATGTGCCCGCCCCTCTGCAGGGCGCGCCGCTCGGTCCGCGGGTCCATGCCGCCAACGCAGGACAGGATCGTCGCCCCCGTGCCGGCGTAGAGCCAGGTCAGCTCGCCAGTCACCTGAAGGGCCAGCTCCCGCGTCGGCGCAATGACCAGGGCCACGGGCGCCCCGGCCTCGCCGAAGCGCTCGGCGAGATCGAGCAAGGTAGGCGCGAGGGCGAGTCCGAAGGCGACGGTCTTGCCGGAGCCGGTCTGGGCGGAGACGAGGAGGTCGCGGTTATCGGGCGCCTCGAGGACCCGGGCCTGGACAGGCGTGGGTTCGGCATAGCCGCGTTCGGAAAGCGCGCGGTCAAGCGCCGGGTGACTTGTGGGAAAGGGCATGGGCGGCGCCTATAGCACGGCGCGGGGCGAAGGGTTGCGGAAAGGTGGGGCGCGCGCCCCGTTTAGGGCCATCGCTTCCATAGCTCAGAAAAACATACATGTTCTTTTTTTGTTCTTGTCCGCGCCGGCGCAACATGGAATTCTGTCCGCGGGAGGGCTTCAGCGAGAAGCAGAGACGATGATCATCAAGCCATGGGCGGAGTTCGACTCGACCCTTCCGAACGATCAGATCGACAGCGAGGATGAGATGGACATCCTCCAGTATCCGGGGAAGCTCCTCTCGGAGACCTTGGCCGAAATTCTCAAGGGGCTGGGATGCGAAATCCGTGACTTGATCTGCCTTCACGAACGTGGATGGGAGCTGATCTTCAAGGGCGGACCGAAGGGCAGAACCCTGTTCGTCATGCGGGTCACCCAGATCGACAAGTACCTGATCGGCCT
>CANGRP010000261.1 GCA_947456005.1 Caulobacteraceae bacterium | reverse complement strand
TCTTCAGGACCTGGCGGCGGAGCTGGGCTGGAGCTTTGACGCCCCGCCTCTGGCCTATTGCACGGACAACGCCGCCATGATCGCCCTGGCGGGGGCGGAGCGGCTGGCCCTGGGCCTCACCGATCCCCTGTCCGCGCCCGCCCGGCCGCGTTGGCCCCTCGATGCGGCCGCGGCGGCGGAACGGCCCACCCACCTTCCCGGCCGCAAGGGAGCCAAGGCATGAGCGAGACCTTCCGGACCGTCGGCGTGATCGGCGGCGGCGCCTGGGGTACGGCCTTGGCCCTGGTTTGCGCCCGGGCGGGACTGGAGACCACCCTCTACGCCCGCGAGCCGGAGGTCGCAGAGGACGTCAATGTCCGCCACGAGAACCGGGCCTTCCTGCCCGGCGTGGCCCTCGACCCTGGCGTCCGGGCCGTGTCCTCCCCCGAGGCCCTGGCGGGGCGGGACCTCTACCTGAATGTCACCCCGGCCCAGCACCTGCGGTCCAGCCTTCGGGCCTTCGCCCCCGTCGTCGTCGCTGGAACCCCCATGGTCCTGTGCGCCAAGGGCATCGAGCAGGGCTCGCTCAAGCTGATGACCGAGGTCCTGGCAGAGACCCTGCCGGATGCGCGGCCGGCGGTCCTCTCGGGCCCCTCCTTCGCCGCCGAGGTGGCCCGGGGCCTGCCCACCGCCGTCACCCTGGCCTGCCCCGACGAGGGTCTCGGCGCGGCGCTCGCGCGGGCCGTGGCCGGTCCGGCCTTTCGCCCCTATGTCGCCGCCGACATGGTGGGGGCGGAGGTCGGAGGGGCGGTGAAGAACGTCCTGGCCATCGCTTGCGGGGTGTCCGAGGGACGAAGCCTGGGTCGCTCCGCCCACGCCGCCCTGATCACCCGGGGCTTTGCGGAACTGACCCGGATGGCCGTGGCCCTGGGCGGCCGCGCCGAGACCGTCGCTGGCCTGTGCGGCCTGGGGGACCTTGTCCTGACCTGCTCCTCGCCCCAGTCGCGTAACATGAGCGTCGGTCTCGCCCTCGGTCAGGGGAAGACGCTGGACGAGGCCCTGGCCGGCAAGGTCTCGGTGGCCGAGGGCGTGGCCTCCGCCCCCGCCGTGCGCGACCTGGCCGCCCGCATCGGTGTCGAAGCCCCCATCTGCGAGGCCGTCGCCGCCATCCTGGCAGGGGAGGTGGCGGTCGGCGACGCCATCACCGGCCTGTTGTCCCGCCCCCTCAAGTCCGAACGCTGAACCCTGAAAGGAGCCGCGCCCATGGGCCTCTATGTCCTGGTCTGCAACGACAAGCCGAACAGCCTAGAACTGAGGCTGGCCAACCGTGAGGCCCACCTGGCCTACGCCCGGGGCTTCGCCGACCGGCTGAAGGTGGCCGGACCCCTGCTGGACGAGGCCGGCGCCATGGCCGGCTCGCTGCTGATCCTGGAGGCGGACAGCCTGGAAGACGCCCGGGCCTTCAACCTGAGCGATCCCTACCAGACGGCCGGCCTGTTCGCCTCGGTCCAGGTGACGGCCTTCAAGGCGACCATCGGCGGCCTCTGATGCGTCGTCCGCAGGCGGACAATCCGGCCGCCCCGCCCCCGGGGACCCGGCTCTGCGCGGTGTCCGAACTGGGCGACCCGGGCGCCCGTGGCTTCCGTTTCCGGGTCGGCGAGGCCCTGTTCGCCGGCTTCCTCGTGCGCGAGGGGAGCGAGGTGCGAGGCTGGATCGACTCCTGCCCTCATAACGGCTGGCCGCTGGCGGTGATGGACGACCTCTACCTGACCCGGACCGGCGACCGCATCCTCTGCGCGGCCCACGGCGCCGTCTTCCGGCTTGGAGATGGCGTTTGCACCGCGGGTCCCTGTGCGGGCGAGGCCCTGACGCCCTGGCCCGTCGTCGTGCATGGCGGCTGGGTGGAGACCGCCTGAGGCCTCAGCCCGCGGGCGAGGTTTCGGCCGCGAAGGCCGCGACCTCCTTCACCAGGCCCTCGGCGGCCAGCGTCACGAGTTCCCCGCCCTTCTCCGGCGTGGCCTGCGCAGGGTCGGAGCCCATTCGCCCGTCCGGATAGCGGGCGCGGAAGTCGGCGGCTTCACGAATCGGGCCCGTCGGGGCGATCTGCGGCGCATAGCTGGCGGTCTTGATCGCGTCCGGATAGGCCCACTGGGTGACGGCGATCTCGGAAGGGGTGGCGTGGCTGCCGTGGCCGGTGGGGAACTGGCGGTTGGCCAGGGCGTTGACCCCCGGCAGGTCCCACCAGTTGCGCAGCTTCAGGGAAAAGCCCCGCGGCCGACCGGCGAAGCTGGCCTCGGCATAGAGCTCGGAGAAGGCGGCCTCGATGGTGGCGACGTTCCCGCCATGGCCGTTGAGGAAATAGATCCGCGTGAACCCGTGGGCCGCGAGGCTGCGGCACCAGTCCCCGATCGCCGACATGAAGGTGGAGGGCCGCAAGGAGATAGTGCCCGGAAAGCCCAGGTGATGCTGGGCCATGCCGATGTTGAAGGTCGGCGCCACCAGCAGGTCTGCGCCCTTCTGGGCCTCGTGGGCGATGATCTCCGGGCAGAGCCAGTCCGTACCGAGGAGGCCGGTGGGGCCGTGCTGCTCGTTGGAACCGATGGGAACGACAACGGCGGTCGAGCGCTTCAGCTGGGCCTCGATCTCGGGCCAGGTCGACAGGTGCAGCAGCAAGGAGATCTCCTGAGGGACGAGGGATGAGGCTAGCGGCCGGTGGACTTGAGGCTGAGCTTGTTCTCGGCGCCGGCGGCAAGCCGACGGATGTTTTCCCGGTGCTTGATGACGATGATGGACGCCAGAAGCGCGACGAAGACCTTGAAATAGATCGTCGTCCCAAACACCGGTAGGAATGAGATGACCACGAAGAACAGCGTCGCGCAGATGGTACCAAGGGACACGTAGCGGGTCAGCGCGATGACGGCGACGAAGACCCCCAGCGAGGTCAGCGCCATCACCCAATTGAACACGAACATCACCGCCGCCGCCGTCAGCGCGCCCTTCCCGCCCCTGAATCCGAAATAGATCGGCCAGTTATGACCAAGAACGGCGCCGGCCCCGGCGGCGAGGAGCGTGACGCTCTCCCGGGTCCCCTGCGCCTCAACATAGACCCCGAATTGAAGACCGATCAGACAGGCAAGCACCCCTTTAACGATATCGCCGGCAAGCACCATCGCCGCGGCTGGTTTGCCGAGCACGCGCAGGGTGTTCGTTAGTCCGGCGCTATTGCTACCGCGGCGGGTGATGTCCGTGCCGAAGAGCCGGCCGACGAGGATCGCGGTGTTGAGACTACCAAGGAGGTAGCCTGCGCCAAGCGCCGCGAAGACCTTCAGGATTTCCATGATCGATGCTTTTCCACAAAGCGAGCCCGTTGGGTTTGCGCCGGCGGCCGCACGGCGCGTTGTGGGCGCGCCCGACACGAACTGTCACTCGCTGGTCAAGTGTCGGGGAAGTTCCCCGCTGCAGTCAAGTTAGTGGCCGGGCCCAAAAACCGCCGCTCTCCGCTTCCCCCCGCCGCGCCGGCGCACTACTAGCTTTCAGGCGATGACCGCGAGGGAGGCATGGCGTGAGCGAAGGTGAAGTGTTCCCAGTTCCCGAGGCCTGGGCCAAGAAGGCCCGGATGACGGCGGAGGG
>CANGRP010000260.1 GCA_947456005.1 Caulobacteraceae bacterium | reverse complement strand
GGCGAGGCCTTCGAGGCCGCCTTCGCCAGCGCCATGGCCCAGCGCGGTCCGCGCTTCATCGAGGCGGCGATCTGATCCCCGGCGCCCGCGGCGCAACGAAAAGGGCCCGCGGGAGCGATCCCGCGGGCCCTCGTCGTTCCGGGGTGAGCCGGGCCTACTTGTTGCCAGGCAGGGCGCAGTCCTTGGAGAAGGCGCAGCCCACGGCGTTGACCGGGGTCAGGGGCTCGCTCTTGTACTCCAGGATGTAGCCCTTCAGGCCGTCGGCGCAGGCGGTCTCGAGGTAGGTGGTCCCGGCGGCGGTCTTGCCCATGACGCGGACGGCGGACACCTCGCACTCGTTCTTGCCCATCTTCTTCAGATCCGCGGTCACCGCCTTGAAGGAGGCCTCGGGCTTGGAGAACGAGCAGCGGTAGCCGACGACCGGCGCGCGGGCGCAGTCGACCACCTGGGTCGTCTCGGCCTTGGTGGTGAAGATGCCGACGGCGCCGTCCGGCCGGTTGCCGCAGGACAGTTCCACCACGTCCCGGCCGGGAGGCGAGGGGAAGGGGGCGTACTTGGCCACCTGGCAGTCAAAGCCGGCCTTCTTGGCCAGGTTCGAGTAGAGGCCGGCCTGGGCGGTCTGGGCCTCCTTGGCGTCCGTCAGGGTGCAACCGCCCAGCAGGGCCATGGCCTTCTCGCAGGACGTGGTCTGGGACAGCTGGCCCTTGTCGACCTTGTAGATGTAGCCCTTGCCGTCCTGGCAGGCGGCTTCGTAGTAGATCGATCCGGCCTGGGACATGCCGATGTAGCGGCGGTCCTTCGCGACGCAGCCGTTGTTGGCCGCGGCCACATAACGATCGACCACGGCGAGGCGGTAGGCGGCGTCATGCAGGGTGCACTTGATGTTGCCGTCGCTGGCGTCGAAGACCAGGCAGTCGTTGGCCACCGCCGAGCCGTCCGGGTTGGCGGGTGCGTCGACCTGGAGAACGTAGCCGGAGCCGCCCTGGCAGGAGACTTCCAGGAAGGTGTTCTTCGAGGTCTGGCCGATGCCCCGGGCGCCGTCGGGCGTGCAGTTGAGGCCCGCCTTGGTCAGGAGGGGTGCGAGATCGGCCAGGGGATTGGCGTTGCCCGGCAGCTTGCAGGGCAGGGACGGCGGCTTGCCATCGGGCTGGGGCGAGTTGGCTTCGATGCAGCTGAAGGCGGTGGGCTTCACCCCCGCAGGGGGGGCCTGCAGGACGAATCCGACGCCGCGGTCACAGTCGATCTCGTAGAAGCTGGTTTCGGCCTTGGTCTTCGGATCCTTCATCTTGCCGACCAGGCGGGCGTCCGTGACCTGGCAGGCGATGCCGGCGGCCTGGGCGACTGCGGGCGCCTGCGCCATGCCTGCGGTCCGCGCGGCTGCCAGGGCGGCCTCTTCCTTCTTGGAGGCCGAGACGGCGGTGACCGTTCCCAGGGCCAGGGCCAGGGCCGCGGTGGCCAGGCCGATTGCGACGCGTTTCATCGTGAGGTTCCCTCCGGGAATATCTGTTCCCAAGGGTCTTAATCCCTTGCCGCGCCTGACGGCAAGTCGCCTTGACCCGGGAAAGGGCTGCAACGCGCCTGTGACCATTTGGCGGCGCCCTCGTGGGATTTCGATTTGATCCGCGCGCGCCGAGGGCTGACACTGTGCGGCCAAGGAGTCTGTTCATGCGCGATGGTTTCGAAGATCCGGTCCAGGAGGCCCATAAGGCCAAGATCACCTATCCCTTCCCAGGCGGGCCGGAGCAGGGCGAGGCGGTGGACGTCGCCCCCGGGGTGAAGTGGCTGAGGATGCCCCTGGGCGGGTCGCTGGCCTGGATCAATGTCTGGGCGATCCGCGAGGCGGGCGGCTGGGCGATTGTCGACACCGGCCTCGGGGGACAGGCGACCCGGGAGTCCTGGCGCAAGGCCCTGGCCGGTCCCCTGGAGGGCCTGCCGGTCACCCGGGTCTTCGTGACCCATATGCACCCCGACCATATCGGCATGTCCGGCTGGATGACGCGCAAGTTCGGGTGCCGCCTCTGGATCACCCGGCTGGAGTTCCTGATGTGCCGCTCCCTGTCGGCCGATACCGGCCGCGAGGCGCCCGAGGACGCCTTGGTCTTCTACCGGGCCGCCGGTTGGGACGAGGAGGCCCTGGAGGACTACCGGGCCCGCTTCGGCGGCTTCGGAAAGAGCCTCCACGCCCTGCCTGACAGCTTCCAGCGCCTGTCCGACGGCGACGTCATCCCGATCGGCGACCATGACTGGAAGGTGGTGGTCGGATCCGGCCACTCACCGGAACACGCCTGCCTCTGGTGCCCCGAGCTGAAGCTGATGATCAGCGGCGACCAGGTCCTGCCCAAGATCACCTCCAACGTCTCGGTCTTCCCGACGGAACCCGCCGGCGACCCCCTGACCGACTGGCTCACCTCGCTGGCGCGGATCCGTGGGATCATCCCGGACGACGTCCTGGTCCTGCCGGCCCACAACGAGCCCTTCCATGGCCTGCACGCACGGATCGATCACCTGATCGGCGGGCACGAGCGCAGCCTCATCCGGCTGCACAAGCTGCTGGAAGAGCCGAAGCGGGCCATCGACACCTTCCACATCCTCTTCCGGCGCAAGATCGACCGCTGGACCCTGGGTATGGCCACCGGCGAGAGCCTGGCCCACCTCAACTGCCTTCTGGCCCGGGGCCAGGCCGTCCGCACCCAGGACGAGGCCGGGGTGGACTGGTACCGTGCCGTCTGAGGCGGTCCGGGTCCGGGAGGCCGGGCCGGACGACCTGGCGACCATCCACGGCTTCATCCTGGACCTGGCGGAGTACGAGCGGCTGGCGCATGAGGCGCAGGCGACCCTGGCCGACCTGGAAAGGGACCTCTTCGGGCCCGCGCCCCGGGTCTTCTGCGACATCGCCGAGATCAACGGCGCGCCGGTGGGTTTCGCCCTGTGGTTCTAAACTACTCGACCTTCCGAGGCCGGCACGGGATCTGGCTGGAGGACCTCTTTGTCAGGCCGGAACGCAGGGGGGCGGGGGCGGGACTGGCCCTGCTGAAGGCCCTGGCCCGGCGCTGCGCCGACGAGGACCTGGCGCGGCTGGAATGGTCTGTGCTGGACTGGAACACCCCGGCCATCGGCTTCTATGACTCCCTCGGCGCCCTGGCGATGGACGAGTGGACGACCCGTCGCCTGACCGGCGCAGCCCTGGAGGCCCTGGCTCGATGAGCGATCCCCCCGTCACCGCCCTCCGGGCGACTCCCGAGGAAGAGGCCGACATCCGCAGGCGCGTCCGTGAGGTGGACCCCACGAGTCTGGGCCCTGACCGGGTCATCGCCGTCCCAGGATACGCCGCCGCCCTGGCGCGGATGCTGGCCGACCCCCGGGTCTCGGATCCTATCTACGACCTGCCCCGGCCGATCACCGAGGCCAGCGTCCGGGCCTGGATCGAGGAGACGGCGGCCCTACAGGCGGCGGGCGAGGCCATACTCATTCTCTCCCTGGACGAGGACGGAGAGGTCGCAGGCTATTCCCGCTTCAGCATCTGGCCGGACCGGTCCTCGGCTGAGCTCGCCGGGGCGACCCGGGCCGACCGGCAGAACCGGGGGCAGGGAACGGCGGGCGCCGCCCGGTCCCTCGGGTGGATGTTCGAGGTGCTGGGCGTGCGG
>CANGRP010000259.1 GCA_947456005.1 Caulobacteraceae bacterium | reverse complement strand
GCGACGGAGGCGCCGTGGACGTGCTCCATCAGGTCGAGGATCACCTGGGCGGGGTCGGCGCCCAGGGCGTAGAGGTGGCGGAAGGCGCTGACGGCGCCGCCGGGATCCCCCTTGAGGACAAGCTCAAGGAGATCGAGGGTCCCGGCCCGGTCGGCCAGGCCCAGCATGTCACGGATCAGGGCGGCGGGAACGGTCTGGCCAGGCTCGGCCTGGACAATGGCCTGGTCCAGCAGGGACTGGGCGTCCCGCACCGAGCCCTCTGCGGCGCGGGCGATCAGGGTCAGGCCCTCGGCGTCCACCCGCACGCCCTCGGCTTCGAGGATCATCTGCAGGTTGCGGATGATGTCCTCCGGTTCCACCCGGCGCAGGTCGAACCTCTGGCAGCGGGAGAGGATGGTGACCGGCACCTTTCGGATCTCGGTGGTGGCGAAGATGAACTTGGCGTGGGGCGGGGGCTCCTCGAGGGTCTTCAGGAGGGCGTTGAAGGCCCCCGTCGAGAGCATGTGCACCTCGTCGATGATGTAGACCTTGTAGCGCGCCTCCACGGGGGCGTAGCGCACCCCGTCGAGGAGGTCGCGCATGTCGCCCACGCCGGTCCGGCTGGCGGCGTCCAGCTCCAGCACATCCATGTGCCGGCCCTCGATGATGGCCCGGCAGTGCCGCCCCTCGACGGCGAGGTCCAGGCTTGGCGCATCGACCGCATCGGTCTGATAGTTCAGGGCCCGGGCCAGCAGCCGGGCTGTGGTGGTCTTGCCCACCCCCCGTACGCCGGTGAGCATGAAGGCGTGGGCGATCCGCCCAGCGGCGAAGGCGTTGCGAAGGGTCCGGACCATGGCCTCCTGGCCATAGAGGTCCTCGAAGGTGCGCGGCCGGTACTTGCGGGCGATGACGGTGTAGGCGGCGCCGGTCTGGACCGGGGTCGGCGGGGGAGCTGGCGAAGGCGCGGGATCACCGAACATGTCCGCGGTGTCGGGATCACGCTCCGGCGCATCGGGTTCGGGCGTGAGGTCTTCGTCGGCCATGGTCGCCATTTGGGCTGGGTGGAGACCGGACGACGACCCGGAACGGGACTCGTTACGGCTGCTTCCTTCCGGACCTGACCGGGTTGGCGAGGCGTCCGCCCATCGCCGATCTCCATCCCCTATATCGCGGTCCCTCGCCCCTCATGCAAGCGTGTGCAGATCGCCGCCTGTGGGCTAAAAGACGACTCATGCCCTTGACCGCCTTCCAGAACACCTTCGCCGGCAACCCCCTGGACCGCGCCAGTGAGCGCCGAAAGGACTCCGCCTGGCTCGCCGAGCGCCTCTCCTCCGACCAGTCCCTGGGTCTCGTGCTCTGGAACGGAAAGGCCCTCGTGGAGCGGTCCGGCTCGGGCGGAACCCAGATCGCCTACCTTCCGTCTCGACTTGTGGAGGACCTGGCCGGCGGCCCGGAGCGCCTGCTGTTCATGGGTCTGTGGCAGGAGACGGCGGTCTTCGCCGTCGACCTGGAGGGCCCTGCGGACCCGACGGATGGCCCGCTCCAGGGCATGGGACGGTTCGAGGACGCGCGAGCCCTGGCCTCCAGCCTGCCAGCGGGCGAGATCGCCATCGTCGGCACCGCCAAGGGCGTTTTCGAATGGCGGCGCAAGCACCGGGCCTGTTCCGTCTGCGGCGAGCCCACCCGCACCGCCGAGGGTGGCTGGAAGCGCGAATGCCCGGCCTGCGGCGCCGATCACTTCCCCCGGACAGACCCGGTGGTGATCATGCTGGCCGTCCATGGCGACCGCTGCATGCTCGGACGCCAGGAGATCTGGCCCCCGGGCATGTTCTCGGCCCTCGCCGGATTCCTTGAACCCGGCGAGAGCATCGAGGAGGCCTGCGCCCGCGAGCTCTATGAGGAGGCGGGACTGAGGACGACCTCGGTGACCTACCACTCCACCCAGCCCTGGCCCTTCCCGAACTCCCTGATGATCGGCCTGATCGCAGAGGTCGACAGCGACGACGCCCGTCCCGACCAGACGGAGCTGTCGGAGGTGCGATGGTACACCCGCGAGGAGGCCCGGGCCCTTCTGGCCGGCGAGATCAAGGGCAGTTTCGCCCCGGGCGGCATGGCCATCGCCCATCAGCTCATCAAGGCCTGGGCGGAGGAGGCCTGAGGCCGCCGCTGACCCCCTCACCGACCTTCGGTCGGAGCTCCCCCTTGGGGGAGCAATTGCGCTTGAATTCCTCCCCATCAGGGGGAGGTGGACCGCGAAGCGGGCCGGAGGGGGTCTGCTGAGGCGCCGTTGACCCCCTCAGTCAGCTTCGCTGACAGCTCCCCCTTGGGGGAGCAATTGGTTCTTGAGTTCCTCCCCATCAGGGGAGGTGGGCCGGAGGGGGCAACCCGTTCTCCGCAACCCCCTGACCTGTCGCCGCCGGGCGGGCTAGACGACCTGGGCCCGGTAGGGATCGGCGGGGTAGACGCCGAGGATCTCGAAGCGCTCGGAGAAGAACTGCAGCTCCTCGAAGGCGCGGGCGACGGCTGCATCCTCGGGCCGTCCGTCAATCTCGGAGTAGAAGAAGGTCGCCGTGAAGGCGGCGTTCTCCATGTAGCTTTCCAGCTTGGTCATGTTCACGCCGTTCGTGGCGAAGCCCCCGAGGGCCTTGTAGAGCGCCGCCGGCAGGTTGCGGACCCGGAAGACGAAGCTGGTCACGCACTTCACGCCGGCCGCAGGCGCCGGGGCGTCGGCGTCGGCGGTCATCACCAGGAAGCGGGTGGTGTTGTTGTGGGTGTCCTCGATGTCCCGCTCCAGGATCTCGAGGTCATAGAGCCTCGCCGCCAGGGCGGGGGCGATCGCCGCCTGGGTCGGGTCGGGGTGCTCGGAAAGCCGGCGCGCCGCCAGGGCGGTGTCGCTGACAGGCTCCCGGTTCAGGCCCAGCCGGGCGATGGTTCCGCGGCACTGGGCGAAGGCGATCGGCATGGAGGCGACGGACCTCAGGTCCTCGATCCGCACGCCGCGGTTCGCCATCAGCTGGAAGTGAATGGGCTTGAAGTGCTCGCCAATGATCCGCAGGCCGGAAGACGGCAGGAGGTGGTGGACGTCGGCCACCCGCCCGGCGATGGAGTTCTCCACCGGGATCATTCCGAGACGGCAGTCGCCCGTCCGGACCGCCTCAAAGGCCTCCTCGAAAGTGGCGCAGGGCACAGGATCCATGTCCGGGAATGCGGCCAGGCAGGCCTCATGGCTATTGGCGCCCAGCTCTCCCTGGAAGGCGATCCGGTTTCGGTTCATGCCGGACCTCCGATCTGGCGGGCGTGGGCGCGGGCGCGCTCCAGGTCCGCGGGGTTGTCCACTGAGATGGGGGCCTCGTCCAGTACGGCTGACCAGATCGTCATGCCCAGCTCGAGCGCCCGAAGTTGCTCGAGCCGCTCGCGGCGCTCCAGGGCCGAGGGCGGTGCGGCGGTGAAGCGCTCCAGCGCGTGGCGTCGGTAGCCGTAGATCCCGTGGTGGATCCAGACCGGATCGTCGCCATAGAGCACCGAGCGGGTGAAGTAGAGGGCCCTGCCAGAGCGTCCGTCCGGCGCCATGGCGGCCACGACCTTGGGCATGTCGGGATTGGACCGGTCCGCCGGACCGGCCTCCGCCACCATCACCGTGGAAATGTCCGCCGCCGGTTGAGCGGCAAGTAACCCGGCGCAGGCG
>CANGRP010000258.1 GCA_947456005.1 Caulobacteraceae bacterium | reverse complement strand
GCCCAGGCGGCGCTTCTTGTCCTCTTCGTAGGCCTCGAAGTTGCCCTCGAACCACTCGACATGGCTGTCGCCCTCGAAGGCCAGGATGTGGGTGGCCAGGCGGTCGAGGAACCAGCGGTCGTGGCTGATGATCACCGCGCAGCCCGCGAATTCCTCAAGGGCCTCCTCGAGGTTCTGCAGGGTCTCGATGTCCAGGTCGTTGGTCGGCTCGTCGAGGAGGATGACGTTGCCGCCGGTGGTCAGGGTCTTGGCCAGGTGGACGCGGTTGCGCTCCCCGCCGGACAGCTGGCCCACCTTCTTCTGCTGGTCGCCGCCCTTGAAGTTGAAGGAGCCCACATAGGCCCGGGTGTTGATCTCGCGCTTGCCCACCGTGAGGATGTCGAGGCCGCCCGAGACCTCCTGCCAGACGGTCTTGTTGGGATCGAGGGCGTCGCGGCTCTGGTCGACATAGGCCAGCTTGACGGTCTCGCCGAGGCGGAAGGTCCCCTCGTCCGGCTGCTCCTGGCCGGTGATGATGCGGAACAGGGTCGACTTGCCGGCGCCGTTGGGCCCGATGACGCCGACAATGCCGTTGGGCGGGAGTTTGAACGAAAGGTCCTTGAAAAGAACCTTGTCGCCATAGGTTTTTGAAAGGTGGGAAGCTTCCAGCACCACATTGCCCAGACGCGGGCCGGGCGGAATCTGGATGGCGGCGAAGGTCTGGGCCTGGCGGGCGCTCTCCTGCTCGGCGACCATCCGGTCGTAGGCGGCGAGACGGGCCTTGGACTTGGCCTGGCGGGCCTTGGCGCCGGATCGCACCCACTCCAGCTCGCGGGTCATGGCGCGCTGGCGGGCCTCGCTCTCGGACTGCTCCTGGACGATGCGCTTGGTCTTCTGCTCCAGCCAGCCGGAGTAGTTGCCCTCGTAGGGAATGCCCTTTCCGCGGTCGAGCTCCAGGGTCCACTTGGTCACCTGGTCCAGGAAGTAGCGGTCGTGGGTCACCAGGATGACGCAGCCGGGGAAGGCCTCGAGGTGGTGCTGCAGCCAGGCGACGCTTTCGGCGTCCAGGTGGTTGGTGGGCTCGTCCAGAAGCAGCATGTCGGGCTTGGACAGGAGCAGGCGCGCCAGGGCCACGCGACGCTTCTCACCCCCGGAGAGGTTCTCCACGCCCCAGTCGTCCGGGGGGCAGCGGAGGGCGTCCATGGCCATCTCGACCTTGGAGTCGATGTCCCACATGTCACCGGCGTCGATCTGCTCCTGGAGGGTCGTCATCTCCTCCATGAGCTCGTCGGTGTAGTCCTCGCCCAGCTGGCCGGCGACCTCGTTGAACCGGGCGACCAGACGCTTTTCCTCGCACCAGGACTCCACGTTCTGACGGACGTTCAGGGTGGAATCCAGATGGGGCTCCTGCTCGAGGTAGCCCATCTTCACGCCGTCGGCCGCCTTGGCCTCGCCGCTGAACTCCTTGTCCAGGCCGGCCATGATCTTCAGCAGGGTGGACTTACCGGAGCCGTTGACCCCGACCACCCCGATCTTGGCGTCGGGATAGAAGGACAGCCAGATGTTCTCGAACACCTTCTTGCCGCCGGGATAGACCTTGGTCAGGCCCTGCATCTGGAAAATGTACTGCTGCGCCATGGGGCTTGCGGGCTCGCGGATCGAGGAATGGGAAGGCCCGCCAGATAGCCCCCCGGCGGGACCGGCGCAATGCCCCCGGGGTCCCACGGAGATGCGCCGGGCGGCGGGGCCGGCTAACCTGATGTCCCTCATCGGGCCTTGGGGTCCGATCCCCAGGAGTTCGCCCGTGAACGACACGGCGTCCGACGACCCGCCCGTCCTGCGCACGCGGGCGCTCTCGCGGACCTATGGCGACGGTCCGGCCGCAGTGCACGCCCTGCGGGAGATCGACCTTGAGGTCGCGGAAGGCGAACTGATCGTCCTGCTTGGGCCCTCGGGATCGGGCAAGTCGACCCTGCTCAACATCCTGGGAGGCCTGGACCGGGCGACCTCCGGCGAGGTCTGGTTCCGAGGAAGCAACCTTGCGGGCTTCAACGACCGGGCCCTGACGGATTTCCGCCGCCGGAGCGTCGGCTTCATCTTCCAGTTCTACAACCTGATCCCCAGCCTCACGGCGCGGGAGAATGTCGACCTGGTCCGCGAGATCGCGGACTCGCCGATGCCGGCGGAGGAGGCCCTGGGCCTGGTCGGACTGGGGGAACGCATGGACCACTTCCCGGCCCAGCTGTCCGGCGGGGAGCAGCAGCGCGTGGCGGTGGCCCGCGCCCTGGCCAAGCGGCCGGCCCTCCTGCTGTGTGACGAACCGACAGGGGCGCTGGACCTTAAGACGGGCATCCGGGTGCTCGAAGCCCTGGTCGAGATCAACGGCCGCTACGGGTCGACGACCCTGATCGTGACGCACAATGCCGACGTCGCCCGCCTCGGCGACCGGGTGATCCACTTCCTGGACGGGCGGGTCCGCGCCATCGAGACCAACGCCGTCCGCGCACGGCCTGCGGACCTGAACTGGTGAGGCCGAGCCTTCATCCCCTGGACCGAAAGCTCCTGCGCGACGTCTGGCGCATGCGCCTGCACGCCGCCGCCATCGCCCTGGTCCTGGCTTGCGGCCTGTCCGTCCTGATCATGGCGGTGGGCATGCGGACATCCCTGGACCAGACCCGCAGCGACTACTACGCCACCTATCGGATGATGGACTTGTCCGCCTCGGTCGTGCGGGCGCCGGACCGGGTGGCGGGCGCCCTCTCCGCCCTGCCGGGGGTTAGGGTGGTGGAGACCCGGGTAAACGGCCGCGCCCTGTTGGACATTCCGGGCCAGGTCGAGCCGGCCTCGGCGCATCTGGTGTCCCTGCCCCTCGAGGGACGTCCACGGGTCAATGACCTCGCCATGACCCGCGGCCGCTGGCCGGACCCGAAGCGCCCGGACGAGGTGCTGGTGAGCGAGGCCTTCGCCAACGCCCTCGGTCTCCAGCCGGGGGCCTCACTCTCCGCCGTGATGCATGGCCGACAGCGCGACCTGCAGGTGGTGGGGATCGCCAACGCCCCTGAGTTCATCTTCGTCGCGGCGCCGGGGGAGCTCTTCCCGCAACCCGAACGGTTCGGGGTGATCTGGATGGGGCGCGAGGCCCTGGCCCGGGCCCTCGACCTGGAGGGCGCCTTCAACGACGCCGCGTTCCGGCTGGAGCCGGGGGCCGACCCCATCCGGACGATCCGGGCGATTGACACCCTGCTGACGCCACATGGGTCCGGCGGCGCCTTCGGCAGGGAGCGTATGATGTCGGACCGGTTCCTCAGTGAGGAACTCCGCCAGCTTTCCACCATGGCGATCTTCCTGCCCGCCATCTTCCTCCTGGTGGCGGCCTTCCTGGTCAACATCGCCCTGGGCAGGATGATCGCCACCGAGCGCTCCAACATTGGCCTCCTCAAGGCCTTCGGCTACGGCGACATGGCGGTCGCTGCGCATTACGCCCAAAGCGCCCTGGTGATCGGGGCGGTCGGGGCCCTGCTGGGGACCGCGGCGGGCCTCCTCCTTGGCCGTAATGTCGCGGACCTCTACCGGGCCTACTACCATTTCCCGTCCCTGGAATTCGCCGCCGGGCCCCTGACCCTGGCCGGCGCCTGGGCCGCGGCCCTGCTGGCGGTAGGCGCCGGCGCGGCGGTCGCCGTCCACCGGGCGGT
>CANGRP010000257.1 GCA_947456005.1 Caulobacteraceae bacterium | reverse complement strand
TCTCCCTGCGCGGATCTGGCAAGGAGAATCTGATCCGAACTAGCCTGGCGTGGGCGCCGCCAGGGCGGCGAAGGGCTTCAGGAGCACCAGTCCTGCCGCGAATCCGACCAGATGCGCCTCCCAGGCGATCTGGGAGCCTCCTTCGATCAGGGCTCCACCCGCCACGGCGACCACCAGATTGGTAAGGACCCAGGCGGCCCCCATGGAAAGGACAAACGGGGAGCGGAAGCCCCCGATTCCGCCTTCGCCGCCAACAATACGCGCGGCGCCGGCCGCAAGCCCGGAGACTCCGCCGGACGCCCCGATCACGCCGTAGGGCTGTCCGGCGTGAAGAAGGCCGAACCCGAGGTTCCCGATGGCGCCGCAGGCGAGGAAATAGAGGAAGAGAGCGGCGGTTCCCCTGAACCCTCCTCCCAGAAAGCGCGCCAGCGGCGTGGCGAAGGCGAGGGCGAAGGCCGCGTTCATCGACAGGTGCCCCCATCCGCCATGCAGCCAGATCGCGGTCAGCAGGGTCAGCGGGCGGGCAAGGGGTGTCGGGTCCGGAGCATAGACAAGAGACTCGAGGAGGGCCGGCGTCGCGAGCAGGGTCTGGAAGAGGAAGGCGACCACCAGGAGGCCGGCCAGCCACAGGGCGCCAGCGGGGGCCGTGATGGCGGGCTCGCGCCTGCCGGGATCTCCGGGCGTCTCGGTCAACGGGTCGCTCATCGGGGGTCTCCTCTGACCTGCGGCCGCCTTGTCCGCGCCATGATCTTCGGGGCAGGGTGGGCGTGCGACAAGTCCGGGAGGCTCCGCATTTCCATGAGCTGCGTCCATACGCCGGCAGTCCGGCTCTTGCGGGTCTTGCGCGCCGGGCTGCTGGCGGCGCTGGTTGGCGGGCTCGCCCTGCCAGGCCCGGCGACAGCCCTGGCCCGCTCGGAGCCGGCAGGATCCGCCAGGACGGCGCTTCCCGCCTGGCCGCAGGTGGCGTCGGACATCCCCCCCGACCCGGGGTTTCGATTCGGCATGCTGGCCAATGGAATGCGGTACGCCGTCCGCCGGCAGACGCTGCCCCCTGGCCAGGCCGCGCTCCGGCTGCACATCGCCGCCGGCTCGCTCAACGAAGCCGAGGGCCAGCAGGGGCTTGCCCACTTCGTCGAGCACATGGCCTTCAACGGATCCACACGGGTCCCCGAGGGTGAGATGGTCCGGATCCTCGAACGCCTCGGACTCGCCTTCGGCGCAGACACCAACGCCTCCACCGGCTTCGAGGAGACCATCTATCGCCTCGACCTGCCGAAGACCGACCGGGAGACATTGGAGACCAGCCTCATGTTGCTGAGGGAGGTCGCGGGAGAGCTGAGTTTCGCGCCGGCCGCAGTGGAAAGGGAGCGGGGCGTGGTGATGTCCGAGGAGCGGTCTGGCGACAGTCCCGCCTTGAGGGCGGCCCGGGCGAACTCGGCCTTCCAGTTCAGGGACCAGCTGCCGCCTCGCCGCTTCCCGATCGGCGAGGTGGAGGTGCTCCGGTCTGCAGACGCCGAGGCGCTCCGCGCCTTCTACCAGGCCTGGTACAGACCCGAGACCGCCGTGCTGGTGGCGGTCGGCGACTTTGACGCCGACGCCGTCGAGGCCCGGATTCGCGAGACCTTCTCGGACTGGCGAGGGACAGGCCCCGCCGGCATCGCCCCGGATCTCGGGCGCGCGGTCCGCCGGGATACCGAGGCCCGCATCCTCGTGGATCCCGGACTGCCAACGGCGGTTTCGGTGACCTGGACAGCCCCACCCGAGCGGGCCGCAGACACTGAGGCCCGGCGGAAGGTCAACCTGGAGCGCGGCCTTGTCCTGTCGGTTCTCAACCAAAGGCTTTCGGACCTGGCGCGGGGAAGCTCTCCTCCCTTCCTGGGGGCTGGCGGGTCGGTCAGCGAGCCCTTCAGGGCGCAGCGAAGCGTCGGCGTCTACGCCCTCGTGACTGGCGGCGACTGGCGCCGGTCCCTGGGCGCCGTCCTTACAGAACAGCGGCGACTCTCGACCTTCGGGGTCCGGCAGGACGAGATCGACAGGGTGGTCGCAGACGTCCGCGCCACCCTGGCCGCCGCAAAGGCTGGCGCCGCCACCCGGACGCCCGGCGCCCTTGCCGGCGCCGTCACGGGGACCCTCGTCAACCGGATCGTCGTCACCAGCCCCGAGCAGGACCTTGAACGGTTCGACAGGCTGGTGAAGACCCTGGACCTTGGCGCCCTCAACCGGACGGCCTCGGAGCTGTTCCGCGGCTCGGGTCCACTCATCTTCCTTACAACCCCGCAAGCCTTCGAGGGCGGTGAGGCTGCTGTCCTCGGGGCGGCGCGGGAAGCCCTGAAGGCTCCCGTCAGTGCGGGCACGGCCGAACTGGCGATGACCTGGCCCTACGCCAACTTCGGGGCCCCGACAGATACGGTAGAGCGCCGTGAAGTCGCCGACCTGGACGCTGTCCTTGTCCGGTTCAGCAATGGTGTCCGGCTGACCGTAAAGCCTACCAAGTTCAAGGCTGACCAGGTCCTCGTCCGCGTGAACCTCGGGAACGGTCGCCTGGGACTCTCACCCGATCGCCCCAGCCCGGAATGGTCGGCCGGAGCTCTGATCGAGGGCGGTCCGGCGCAGATCAACACCCGCGGGATGGAGAAGGCCCTCACAGGAAGGGTGTATTCGGCCTCAGTGGGCCTGACCGACGACGCCTTCGTCCTGTCCGGAGTGACAAGGGGCGAGGATCTCGACACACAAATGCAGGTCCTCGCCGCCTATGTCTCGGATCCAGGCTGGAGACCGGAGGCCTTTGATCGGTACGCCGCACTCACCGCGAGCGTCCACGACCAACTGGCGGCGACAAGCGCCGGCGTGCTCAGGCGCGACCTCGCCACCCTCCTGCGGGCCGGCGACACCCGATGGGCCTTCCCGTCCCGCGAAGCCCTTGCTGCGGCCACCCTCGATGACCTGAGGCGCGACCTGGATCCGGCCCTCTCGTCGGGGCCCCTGGAAGTGGTCGTGGTCGGGGACATCACCGTGGACAAGGCGATCGACGCCGTCGCGCGCACCTTCGGAGCCCTGCCGACACGGGCTGAGCCAGCCCCCCTCCCCGCCCGCCAGCTGCAGGTCGCCCTGCCGACGGGAGGTGACGAGGCGGTCGTGCGGACGCACAAGGGGCGCGCAGACCAGGCGGTCCTGTTCGCAGCCTGGCCCACCACCGGCTTCTTCGAGGACCCCCGGGGCGCCCGGGCCAACCGGCTGCTGGCCGCGGTCCTGTCGCTGAGACTCACCGACGAGCTGAGAGAGAGACAGGGGGCGACCTACTCGCCCACCGCCGACGCCACCCAAAGTCTGATCCTCCCCGGCTGGGGCTACATCTCCACTGTCGTTGAAATCCCTCCCGACCGGATCGGCGAGGTGACCCGGGACATTCAAAGGATCGCGGCGGATCTCGCGGCCTCTCCACCGACGGCGGACGAGTTGGCCCGCGCCCGCAAGCCCATGCTGGAGAGCATACTGCAGGGCCGTGAGACCAATGGCTACTGGCTGAGCGTCCTGTCCGGGGTGCAGTCTGACCCGCGTCAGCTGGACGCCGTCAGGAGCCTTCTCCCCACCCTGGAGGCGCTCACCCCCGCTGACCTCCAGGCGGCCGCCCGCCGGTGGCTGAGGGACGACCGCCTCTGGCGGCTGGAGGTCAGGCCCTTGCCGTCCAAGGGC
>CANGRP010000256.1 GCA_947456005.1 Caulobacteraceae bacterium | reverse complement strand
CTCGACCTCGTTGACGGCCTGGGCCTCCAGTCTCCTGACCTCGTCCTCCGTGAAGATCGCCCGGGCCCCCAGGGCCGGGGCCCGGGTCTCTGGCGTCAGGGACGCATTGCTCCAGTTCCCGGACAGGTCCGGCTGGCCGTACATGTTGCGCGGCGCCTTGAAGGGCTCGGCAGCCAGGGCAGGACAGGCGCCAAGGGCCAGGACGAGCGCAAAGAGGACGGGCCTGGACATGCTTCCTCCGGAAGGACTGGCCGGCTGAAGCGACCTTGGCCCAAGTCTAGGACCGCCCGGCCACCGGGGCAATCGCCCCGGGGCCTTTCAACACGTCACCGGGGCAATCGCCCCGGGGCCTTTCACCACGTCACCGGGGCAATCGCCCCGGGGCCCGTCAACGCGAGCCAGGCCGGGCGCTCAGGAAATCCGCCGCCGAGAAGCCTTCGGGCGCGGCGACCTCGGTAATGGGATCGTCGCGGTCGTCGAACTCCAGCCTGAGGGCCCGGGTCATGACGGCGTGCATGCCGTAGAGGGCCGTGATGTAGGTGAACTCCAGGATCTCCTCGTCGCCCCAGAAGGCGCGCAGGGCCTCGAACACCTCGGGCGGCGTCCGGCCCGAGCCGGTCGTGAGGCAGTCGGCGTAGGCCAGGACCGCCCGCTCCTTCGCATCGAAGACGTCCGAGACGGTCCAGGCGGGGATCGCGGCGATCTTTTCTTCCGGCACGCCCAGGCCTCTCAGGGACTTGCAGTGCTGGGAGAAGACGAACTGGCTGCCGTGCGCCCAACCCGCCCGGGTCTGGCCCAGCTCGCGCAGGACCGGGTCGATCTTCCGGTCCGGATGCCGGTAGACGCCGAACCCCTCCACCGCATGTCGGAAGATGTCAGGCGCCAGGGCGAAGACCGTCCACCAGTCGCCGGGCGTGCCGGTGGCGGTGCCCGGCTCGGCCACCGGGTCCCGGCCCGGGCCGAACAGCAGGTCGTAATATCGGTGGATCAGGTCCGAGCTGACCTCGGCGCGGGAAACCTGCCGCAGGACGGGCATGGCTCAGCCCCCCGTGCGGGCGGTCTGGATAGGGGCGCCGGCGGCGTCCAGCACCAGGCCCTGGCTGCGGCCCCCGTCCGCCGTGGCCGCCTCGTGCTCGACGTCGGCCGGGCCCATCGGCCGGGTCCAGGCGGCGAACTCCAGGCAGACCCCGTCGGGGTCGAAGAAGTAGACCGAACGCACGAAGACCTCGTCGGTCACCTCGGCGCTGATCTGGAAGGCCGAGTTGTCGTGGTTGAAGACCGGCGAGACCTCGATCCCCTTGGCCTTGAGCCGCTCGACATAGGCGTCGAACTTCTCGACCGGCACGTTGAAGGCCAGGTGGTTCATGGAGCCGTGGGCGGTGACCAGCCCGCCCTCGTGCGGCAGGGTTCGCGGCGAGGACACCCCCGGGGTTTGGGCCGGGGCGTCGGGGAACCAGAAGAAGGCGAGGGAATCGCCGTTGCCTATGTCGAAGAAGAAGTGCTGGCCCGACTTCATGGGCAGCTCAATGGTCTTGACCAGGGGCATGCCCAGGACGTCGCGGTAGAATTCCACCGTGCGGGCCATGTCCCGGCAGACCAGGGCGATGTGGTTGACGCCGCGGATGTCGAACTCGGTATTGGCGGGGGCGGGCATGGTGGGCAGGTCTCCGGCGAAGGTCAGGCGACTAGCTGATCCCCTTGGCCGGCCGCCGTCAAACCCCCTTCAGCCACCGGCCCGCCGGCAGCAGCCGGACAGGACCTCGCCAGAGGGGGTCGTGACCACCGCCTCGTAGGCGGCCAGGAGGTCCGACATGCCGTCGGAGCAGCCTTCGGGGCGGCGGATCACCACCAGCTGGGCCAGGGCCCTGCCCGGCCCGGACAGGCGCTGGGCGAAGACCCGGGGATCGCCCGTCGCGCCCCGCCGGGGGCCGGGGGAGAAGTCGGCGTCCTTCCGTCCGGGCCGGCTCATCCGGGCGCGTCCGCCCGCCGTCTTCAGCCCCCAGAAGGGTTCGGTTCCTGAGCACTGCAGGGGCACGGGCGAGGGATCGGCGGCGGCGGGCGCCAGCCGGTCGGCCGGGGCCCAGGCCGGGCGGTCGCCGGGTCCGGCCAGGACCTCCCAGGTCCCGCCGCCAGGTCCCTCGGCCCAGCGCCCCGAAAGGATGAGGCCTGAGGTCCCCGCCGGCAGGCTTCCCGCCGTTCCGGACCCGGGCTCGGGGCCTGCGGTCAGCGTCACGGGGCTCGGCCCCGTCACGGCGTAACGGAAGCCAGGATCCGGCGTGCGCAGGCCCGCCCCGCCCGCCAGAGCCAGGAGCCCCAGCCCAATGGCCAGCCGGACAAGGACCTTGCGGCCCACCTCAGGCCTTCCGGCGCATGACCCGCATGTCGGGCAGGCCCGCCCCCGGGGTCTCGATGCCCAGGGCCTGGAGGATGCCCGAGAAGACCTCGGCCTCGGTCATGTTTCGACCCGGGTCCGGCCGACCCGACAGGGGGTCGAAGCCGTAGGTCATCAGGGTCTCCGGATCGACGCCGCCCAGCACCCGACCGCCGTTCGCCAGGGGCGAGACGATCAGGGCGCCGTTGTTCAGGTCGTGGCCGGAGCCAAAGGTCATGGCGCCCTCCGGCCGGTTGCGGCTGCGGCCGAACTCGGTGGCCACGTAGAGGAGGCTATGGTCCCAGTAGCTCTTGCCCCCCGCCAGCTCCTCGCTCTTCAGGAGGGTGATCAGCCGGTCGGCCACGCTGAGGACCCGGCTCCACATCAGGGACTGCACCTCGCGGTGCGCCTGGTGGGAGAAGTCGAAGGCGATCGGCGTGTTGAGCATGTCGCCGGCGGACAGGCCGCTCCGGCCCAGGGCCGCGCCCTTGTTGAACACAGCCGCGTTCTCCGGGCCGAGGGTGACCGTCGAGGCCACGCCGCAGCGGATCAGCAGGAAGGCCAGGGCCGCCTGGCTCTCAATGGGGTCGAAGCCGTAGGCCGGGAAGGCCTCGCGGACCTTCTTCGCCAGGGGCGAGGACTTCAGGCCATGCGACTTCAGGGGCATGGCCTCGGAGTCCGGATGGACCATCAGCTGGGTGATCAGGTCGGCGCCCTCGATGTCCCTCAGGGGCGCGCCGCGCAGCTCGAACCAGCGCTTGAGCCGGTCGGAGGCGGCGAAGGTGCGGGCGAAGTCCGATTGCGGGTCCAGGGTCCCGTCCCGGAAGGCCCTTGCAGCCTCGAACAGCCTGCGGTCCGGCGCGCCCTTCACCCCCCGGTAGCCGTCCAGGGACAGGGGCCAGAGGTTGGGCGCAGGCACCCGCTCCCCGAAGGCTGACGACGGAAGGGAATCGTCCGTGCCCCGGTCGGTGAAGGAGGTGCCGTTGATCAGGTGGACATTGGGGATCGGCCGGCCGGCCCCGAAGGTCAGGGCCGTGGCCTCCTGCAGGGTCCGTCCGCGCCAGGCCGCGTTGCCGGTGACGGAGCGGTGCTCGGCCACCGCGTGGTTCACGCTGGTGCCGGTGTAGGTCACCACCATCATGTCGGAGCTGTGGCGCTTCACGAACTCGGACTGGTTGGCGGTGAAGGGCGCCGGAATGGCGCCGATGGTCTTGCTGGAGAAGTCGATGGCCCGGAAGGGCCCGCCGCCCGGCGACTGGACCAGGGAGTCCGGCCAGGCGTTGAGGATCTTGCCGTTCGGGCTCTCGGATTCCCGCACGGCCATGAAGGAGTCGAT